>JABUTE010000096.1 GCA_021443825.1 Bacillota bacterium | reverse complement strand
CCGTTCCAGGGAGCGATCTTGGAGGTGGACCAGCCGCCCCAGCCGATGTCGTAGGCATTGGCGTTTTCCTTCCAGGACTTCTTGGTAGCCGTCATCTGGGAGTTGGGCATGCCCTGGATCTCCAGGGTGAAGCGGTCGGCGCCGAAGATCTCGGCCCAGGCCTTCTGCAGGTATTCGGAGCAGGCCTTATACTTGGAGTTGTCGCTGTTGTAGAGCAGGGTTACGGTCACATTCTTGATGCCGGTCTCTTCCAGAGCCTTGTCGAAGCATTCCTTTGCGAGTGCGGGATCGTAGGCCCAGTTCTCGGGAGTGTATTCGGGATGGATCTTTTCCTGCAGCTCACGGAAGCTTTCGCCGGTGGACAGGTCGCCGATGACCATCTGGGGCTGGATGTACCAGGCGGGGATGGCGCTGCCGACGTTGGCAACTGCGACTCTGTCGGTGCCGTAATAGAGAGCCTTACGGAAGTTCAGGTTGTCGAGGATGGGGTTATCGGGGTTCTTCATGTTCACTGCGATGTGATACATGGAGGATGCATCGGATTCGATCAGACGGGGATCTTCCTGATACTGGGTGTATTCTTCTGCGCCCAGGGATACATAGTCGATCTCGCCGTTGAGGAACATCTGCAGAGTGGTCGCATTGTCGGTAACAACTCTTTCGACGACCTCGTGTACCCAGATCTTATCGGCGAATACCCAGTCGGGATTCTTTTCGTAGGTGATGGATGCGCCGGGGATCCATTCCTTCAGGATGAAGGAGCCTGCGCTCATGTAGGTATCCTTGCTGGTTCCGTACATGGTGGCGGTGCGGTCTTCGTTCATAGCGGCTTCATAGGTTGCCTCGTGGACCATGGCCATGGAGCAGTTGAAGCACAGATGGGTTACGATCTCGTCTGCGGTTACGGCGCCGACGGTGGTCAGCTCGACGGTGTAGTCATCGATCTTCTTCAGACCGACATCTTCCCATTCGCACTCGCCCTTGGTGTAGGCTTCGCCGTTGAGAATGGTGATGGTGTTGCTGTTGAAGTAAGATGCACGGCTGTTGAGAAGCTTGGGGTCGATGAGCATCTTGTAGCTGTACATAACGGTGTCAGCATTGAGAGGATCGCCGTTTTCCCAGGTCAGTCCCTGACGGAGAGGGATCTGCCATACGGTTCTGGTGTCGTCCATCTGCTGGGGGAAGTCGGCTGCAAATTCGGGCAGGCGCTTGAACTTGTAGTCATCGCCGATGTAGGAGCGATAGAGATAGATGGCCAGCATATCGGCAGCATCGCTGTCTCTGGACATGGAATACATATGTCCGTTGAGGGTGGAGATGTCTGCGTTTACGGCCACGTGCAGGGTTCCTTCGCCTTCTGCGGTGGGAACTGCGGGAGTTTCCGGTGCAGTGGCTTCGGGAGTCGTTGCGGTCGTTTCAGGCTGAGGGGTGCTGGGAGTGATGTCGACTTCCTTCTTGCCGCAGCCGGCCAGACAGGAAAATGCCATCAGAAATACCAGCAGCATTGCTAATACTTTCTTCATGTTGCGTCTCCTTTTTGCTTTGAATGTCTGTATTTGCATTTCAATTCTGTTTTGGAATGCAAATACATTTAAGTATTACTTAATAATTTTATCTGTTTTTCACAGAATAATCAATATGTAAACGCGATTAAATGTATATATCATGCGGAAATCTCATAATCGACGGAAATAGCATCATCCATGATACAAACTTCTTTTCCCCCTCAGGGAAATCGGATATAATGAAAGACAGTTTATTTCGCAGCAATCGGTCTGCCGTATTCTGTCAAGGTCGGAGTAACATCCTATGCAAAGCAGTTCCCTGAAAACAACGTTATATACCGCCCTCACCGGTCTTGCCGTCGGCCTTGCCGGGGCGCTGGCGGTGCACCGGCAGGAGAGCCTGCTGCAGTTTGCCAGCAACCTGCTGTTTTTCGGCGGCATCGCCCTGCTGGTCTACGGGCTGTTTTCGTTTGCCTTGCATCTGGGCTTTTTCAGCGGCGCCATCTACAGCTTTAAAAAGGTGGTGGAATCGCTGACGGTAAAAAGCTACGATCCCCGGCTGTCGGAGACAAAGAGCCGCCCGGAGTTCGAGCGCAGTCATAAGCGGGGAGGCATCCGCAGCACCGAGCTGCTGCTGGCAGCCCTGTTTCTTCTGCTTTCGTTTCTGCTGGCTTTGATCTGAGCCCTCCGGAAAGCCTGTCGGACTTGCTTTCGGGCGCTCTGCCTCGGCAGAAATACCTGCTTGCGGCCTGGTGACAAATATCTGCATTTTCCTTTCGCACAGGCTCCATTTATGCTGCTGCCGGAGGAAATGACCGAGTATTTCACCGCCTAAAAGCGGTCTGGTGACACATGTCTGCGTTTTTGAAGGAGGCAGGCTCCAGTTCAGCCATTATCAGTGCATTTCCGGTTCAATTTATACGACAATATTCCGGCTTTTACACCCCCGGTGCCAGTTTCCTAAGGTTTCCCTCGCATCAGGCTCCACTTTTGCCTGTATACGGAGCCTGCACATAGGAATATTCCTGCTTTCTGGCACCACGGCCTGCATATGGCCTGTAAAAGACCGTGCAGACCGCCTTTCAGAGCATGTAATCGCTTGGAATGGAGCCCCCCTCCGGAGAATAAGGAGTTTTCTGGCACCACGCCCTCCTGCAAGAGCGGTTGCGATCGGAAGCGAACGCGGCTTTGCGCAGGCACTCGGACCGAGACACGATACTTCATAGGCTTGTATTCGGGCGCTCTGCCTCAGCCATAATGCCGGCAAAGCAGACAGAAAGAAAATATAACACGAGCAAAACGAAAAGGCGCCGGGCCATCAGGCTTCGGCGCCTTTTTTCTTTTTCCGGATCGCAGGACAAACGCCCCACAAAAAAACGCTGTAAGCATTGCGAACGCAGTGCCTGCAGCGGTTTTGTTTTTTCTGTATGGCTGCTTAATGAATAAACCCGAACTGCTTAAAGAAGAAGATCCAAAGGAACAGGGTCAGCATCGACAGCACCGAGGTGAGAGAGATGATCTCGGCGGCCAGGTCGGCATCGCAATCGTAGTTTTCGCTCATGGCATAGCCGACGATGGCAGAGGGCGACGCAAAGGCCACCATCACGCCCACCAGCAGCTTTTCGCTCCAGCCCGCCACCAGGGGGTAGACCAGAAAGACGGCAGGAGCCACCACCAGCTTCAGGATAGATACGGTCATCGACTTGCTCAGGTTGCCCTTCAGATGACCGAAATCCATGCGGGCGCCCATGATGATAAAAGCCATGGGGGTCACGCAGCCGGCCATCGACGAAAGCACCTTGGCGGGAACCGCCGGCATGGGCAGCTTAAACAGCGCCCAGAGAAAGCCGATCACCACGCCGTCCAGAATAGGGGTCTTGAACAGATTGACGATCATTTCGCCGTAGTTGATCTTCGCCGCCACATGGGCATCGCCGCGGGCCAGAGCCACCTTTCTCTTGTAGCCCTCCATCAGAGGCACCGCTGAGAAATTGTTGACCATCATGACCACCGTTAAGATGATGAGGATCTCGGTAATGTCTTCGCTGCCGAACACGCCCTGGGCGATGGGAAGGGCAAAGAGCATTACGTTGCCCCGGTAGCCGGTATGCACCATAGCGCCCTGCTGAGCAGGGTCCTTTGTGATCAGAGGCACCAGCTTGATCAAGACGAACAGCACCAGCAGGGTTCCGACCACGGCATAGGGAGCCGACGGATTGCTGAAGGTGGTGGAAAGATCCGCCTTGTACATGCTGTTGACGATGTTGACCGGCATGAAGACCTTAAACAGCAGGGTGTTGATATCCTTTGCCAGCTCGTCAGGCAGAATTTCCAGCTTTCGCAGCAGTATGCCGATCAAAAGATAGATGCAAAAGGGAGCCACGATGCCGGCTGTTACCACAAGATTCTCAAGCATTGCCTGATGCGATCCTTTCTTACTTCCAAAGAGAAGCGGGATAAAGGCCTGCCGCCTTCTTTTCTGCCATTGCCGTCGTTACCAGCTCTCTGTCTTCGCGGTAGGTAACGCCGTACCATTTATCTTCCGCCGGAAGAACGGTGACCACCGCCTTGCCCTCGCTCACCAGATCGCTGGTGACCAGGGGAATATAGAACTCGCCCTTGACCGGATTGGTATTCAGGATCTGGTCAAGCGCCGCGGGAAACCGCTGCTGCAGCTCGGTCAGGATGGAAGGAGTAAAGCCGAAGAAGTTCATGGAAACAGGCGTTCCCATGGGAAGCTGTGTCCAGCTTTCGCCGCCGTCTTCGGAGAAGGCGGGCAGGCCATTCTGCCAGACCACATTGGTGCGCTCGTCGATGCGCACCAGCCGTCCGCTTTCATCGGCAACGCAGACGCCTCTTGCCACACTGCCGTTTTCGCTGAGGGTGTTCTCGATCCGGTAGCCGGCCATGCAATATTGATACTGCTCACCGTCTTCGGCATTGCTCAGATAGTCGAACATGGTCTTAAAAACGCCGGGGCCGTAATAGTCGTCGGCATTGATGACGGCAAAGGGGCTGTCGATCAGGCTGCGGGCCGCCAGAATGGCGTGGCCGGTGCCCCAGGGCTTTTTGCGATCTTCCGGAACGGTATAGCCCTCGGGCAGGTCGTCCATATCCTGATACGCGTAGAGAATGTTCATGCCCAGGGCGGGGCCCTTGTTCATGATGGCCTTGAAGTCGTCTTCGATCTCGTGCTTGATGATGCAGATGGCCGTTTCAAAGCCTGCTCTTTTTGCATCGTAGAGCGAAAAGTCGATGATCAGCTCGCCGCCGGGGCCGATGGGATCCATCTGCTTCAGTCCGCCGTAGCGGCTGCCCATGCCGGCTGCCATGATCACCAGAACCGGTTTCTTTTTCATGTTGTTTTCCTCTTGTTTTTCGCCAAGGGCTCTGCCCTGCGCTCAGCGCTTCGTGTCCTGCAGTGCCTTGGACTGGGTAAACAGGCAGCGGAACAGGGCTTCGGCATAGGGTGCCAGCTCTTCGCCTGCCTGCGCTCTTCTTTTTTCAAGGATCTCGGCTTCTCTTTGGGGATTTTCGGTGGGAAGCCCCTGGGCCTTCTTGCACTCGGCAATGCCCAGGCTGACCTGCATCCGTTCTTTAAAGAGGGCTAAGATCTGATCATCGATGGCATCGATGCGTTCTCTGTAATCCTTCAGATCCATAAAAGCTCACCGCACCTTTCTTACAGGGGCAGGTTTTCCAGGATGGCTTCGACAGCCTCTTCCACTCTGCTTCTGCTGGTAGCCAGGTTCATGCGAACGAAGTTGCAGAACCGCTCTCCGCCGAACCAGGCGCCGTAGTCGAAGGCCAGACGGCACTTCTTTTCGCAGAATTCGACGATCTCCTCCTGGGTGTTGAAATAAGCGCCCAGATCGATCCAGGCCAGATAGGTAGCCTGCAGGGGAGCGACCTTTACCTTGGGCGCTCTCTTTTCGAAGCTTTCCTTTACGTACTGATAGTTGCCCCAGATGATCTCCTTGACCTCGCTGAGCCATTCATCTCCTTCGCCGAAGGCGGCAGCAGCAGCCACATAGCCCATGATGTTGCCTCGGGTGGTGTGGAGACGGTTCTGGAAGTCCTTATATCTGGCGCGCAGCTCTTCGTTGGGAATGATGATGCAGGAGTTCTGCAGGCCGGCGATGTTAAAGGACTTGGAGGCAGCGCACATGGTGACGAGGAAGTCATCGTAGTCGCCCAAAGTAGCGGTGGGGGTGTGCTTATAGCCTTCCCATACGAAGTCCTGGTGGATCTCGTCGGATACGACATAGACGCCGTGCTTCTTGCAGATATCCATCATGCCGGTCAGCTCTTCTTTGGTCCAGACGCGGCCGACGGGGTTGTGGGGAGAGCTCATGATGAACAGCTTGACGTCGTTATCGACGATGCTCTGCTCAAAGCGCTGCAGGTTGACGGTGTAGTGCAGGTCTTCGCAGTCCAGATCGCACATGACCAGCTTGCGGTCGTTGACAGTGGCAGCATCCTGCATGGGGTAATAGCAGGGGGTGACGGTCATAACGGCGTCGCCGGGCTTGGTGAGCATCAGCAGCACCAGGTTGAAGCCTGCGCAGATGCCGGGGGAATAGCAGATCCACTCTCTTTTTACATCGTAGCCGTGATGGGTCTTTTCCCACTTGATAAAGTTATCCAGATATTCGTCGGGAACGATGGAATAGCCCAGGGGGATGTTCTCGATATGGTCGATCATGGCCTTCTTGATGGGCTCTGCCAGCTCGAAGTCCATGTCGGCGATCCACATGGCCAGAAGATCGTCGCTGCTGAACTTGGCATACATGCCGTCCCACTTGTTGCAGCCGGTTCCTTTGCGTTCTACGTACTTAATGCTCATAGGGTAGCCTCCTTGATTTTTGTTTCGCCTGCCGGCGGAAGATCTTTCGCTTGCGGCGCTTCCAAAGGGAAACGCCATACAAAAGCATTCTATCAAATTTTCGCTTCCATAGCAACCGCAGGCGCCGGCGCGAAGCAGGCTGGTGCACGGAAAGAGAATGCCTGCCGGACGGAAGGCTGCGGGGCGAACCGGAGGATCTCGTAAGCCCGAAAGACCTGCTCGAGACGGAGGACGGGGAGTAGGGGGAGAGCAGGGAGTCTGAGCGTAATAAAAAATCCCCGCTCAGGCGATAAACGCCCGGGCGGGGGGCTTTTAATTGCTGCGAATTCTATGGCAGTAGTCACCATTCGCGGATGATCTCTTTGATCGTTACGGTGAAAGTCTCACTAGTCCGCCCGATATAAGATACTATTTCTTCCATTTGACCTTCCTTTGCATAGCGCAGCACATATCCCAGCGTAGAGTTTGCACTGATCACTATGGTCCCATCCTCTAAAACTTCATCGGCTCGAGGTTCCTCCGATATTCTATTCCAGGCTCTAACATAAGGAATATCTGCGAATCGTTTGGGATCCTCCAGCCCCGACGCGACGAGATATACTTTCATAAGATCACCACCATAATCCAAAACGATTTTATCCCCGTAAAACACTCTTTTTACAGGATCTCTGTTTTCAGAATGCCACTCCTCTATTTCTCCGTTCAGATGTACCACAAGATAACTGATGTCATTAATGTGCAAAAGACTCTTGATCTTTCCGCAATTCGATCCGGCGCAGCGATATTCTCCGGAGCTTTTATAAAGGCTATATCCGGCAACATGGTGCAATAGCTCTGCATCATCCCGATAGGCGCTGTAAAATACAGTATTGTAATATCCCACCTCTGCAACCAAGACAAGATGTGCCGGATATTTTATATGCCAGGAATACCAATCTCGAAAATCCATCTACCCCTCCTACTTTACAAACACGAAGATCACACCATCGTTGCCGATCTGGGCATCCCGATCCGAAGCAAGCCGCTTCTGATATTGCTGCTTGGTCTCATAAAAGCTGTCGGTCGTCCATAAAACTGCCTTGCACTTTTCCGCAGGCAGATAGGCCTTGATCAGACCCTCCCGTTTCATTTTGCCCAGCACCCGCAGCGCGGTCGCCTTCGACTGACATTTTCCGCTGGTGGAACCGTAGCCGGTCAGGATCTTGAACTCGCTTTCGCCGGAGCTTGCATACTCTCGCAGCTTTTTACCGATCTGGTCCTGCTCGACGGTTCCGTGCAAATCATGCATCTTCATTGTTCATACCTCGTTTCTGATTGTTCTAAAATCAGTGTAGCATAACCGTCATGCATATTTTTGTACCGGGTGAGGAAGCAGGCATTTTGTCATCTACAGGACACATCAATCAAACGATGAGCACTTCCATCACTCCCTCCTGGGTCGTAGCAGCAAAACGGCGGCTGCAAAGCCAAGCACCGCGCCGCTCGCAAGGAGTGCGACCGGATTGACCGGCCAGGTCTTTTCGGGCAGCACGCATTCCGTCGTATCAACGTCTTTTTCAGATGCTTCGTACGTTTTCAGCATGGTCGTTAGTATTCTCTTATAGGAAGCATGTACCAGCTGCTTCTTTGCAGCCAGCTCGATATCGCAGTTGCATACCGAGCAGATCTTGGGAAGCTCCTCGACCATGGCCTCCGCAACGTAACGGTTGATCTCCTCGACCTCTTCGATGCTGTTCCAAATGCGGTTGGTCAGCTCGCGGGCAAAGGCCGGGGCGTCCGCTTCTTCATCTCTGTCAAAGGCCACAACAAAGCTCAGGATCTTGCTGATCGCATCGGGGCCGGTGCCGGGATCAGCTTCCTGCAGGATAGTTGTTTACTTCCTGTATGTCATGTTCATTTAAAACCTCTCCCTATGCACTTTTTCCATCATCTTATCGATGAAGGCCTGATCGTGGGGGGCGGGGTGGTCGTCGGTGTTGGCGACTACAAGGCAGCCCTCCAGCTCGAACTGCTCGGGATAGCCCAGAATCTGCCGCACAAAAGCATCGGCGGGCTGTCCGTCGGCGGCCTGGCGCACGCGGGCCTGGATCCAGCAGCTTCCCAGACCCTGGGCATCGGCCATCAGGTGCATGTTCGAAAGCATGATGCTGCAATCCTCGATCCAGGTCTCTGACTTGACCTTATCGCCCAGCACGAAGATGGCGGCGCTGCAGGCAGCGATCATTTTGCCGGCGCCGGCGCGGGTGCCCTCCAGCTGCTTCAAAATGTCCTTATCGGTCACCACCACCAACTCGCAGGGGTAATAGCCGTGTCCGGTGGGCGACGAGAGGGCTGCGGTGATGATGTTCTGCAGCTGCTCTTGGGTGACGGGAATGTCGTTAAACGTTCTTACGCTTCTTCTGTGAAGCATCTGCTCTAATAATTCCATGGTAGGTTCCTCCTTTTGCGTTTGGTTTAATTATAGCGGATAAGGACAGGCCGGGCGCGTCTTTCGCCGCCCTGTCTGTTCGCTTTGTTTTAGCCGCTGAAGGGTCTATTTCACGGCCTTCAGGATCTCTTTTTTATTGTCTTCAGTAAATGGGCTGAATTGGTACGACCGGATCCGCTGATTTACTAAGAGAGGCACCACAAAGCCGTTTTTTACAAGGCCGGCCAACCGGTTGATCACGGTTTTATTTGATACGGAAAGCGCTTTGCTGATCTCGATGGGTGTAAAGGGTCTGTTATAGTGTTCGAGCAGAAACACCAGAAGCTCTATTTCCGTTGTTTTCAGATAGGAGATGCTTCCTGATATTTCCTCCTCGCGGGATGCCAGCTGCAGGCTGCAGACCTTTGCGGCATACAGCTTCACCATCCGCAGAAAATAAAGGATCCAGCGCTCCGGATGGGGAGGCTCGTTTCTGCCGGAATAATACAGGGCAGGCAGTCCCATCTGCAAAGAAGCATAGTACTCGTCGATATCATAAGCAAAATACTCCTCCAAAGAGCCGATACCTCCGAACCCGTAGCCGTTGATATCCAGAATATATCCCGACAAAAGCCTTGCCGTGCGGCCGTTTCCGTCTTCAAATGGATGGATGGTCACCAGCTGGTAATGAACGACCGCCGCCACCAGCAGCGGATGATCGTCTGTGGTGTTGACATAGTCGATCAGCTCCTGCAGCAGACCTTCGATATCCGATGCCTCCGGCGGAATGTACTCGGGGATGCCGGTTGCGGAATCGTAGACGGCAAACAGCACGCCGGGCGGCATGGGGCCCCTGAGGCCTATCCTGTTCTTTGCCGCGCCCGCTTCCACCAGCCGCTGCACCTGAAGCAGAAGTTCCATTGAAAAGGGCTGTTTCTTTTTTGCAGCCTCTTCTAAATAATTCAAGGCCAGAAAGTAGTTTCGGATCTCTTGCTCGGGCTTCAGAAGATGTCTTTTTTCGTCACTGTCGAGCAGTTCATCCACCTGCTGCTGCGTCAGCGGATTTCCTTCGATCCGGTTGGACGCATAGGAGCTTTTTTTCTTGGAATTCTTGCGCAGCTTGTTGGAGAGGCTCACGGGAAGTTTTACGAACCCTGCCTGATACCGGACTTCATCGATGGCCGTAATATAGCTTACTATTTCGTTTGATAATGTAACACGGAGCATACCGTCTGCCTCCTTTATCCATATAAAGTATATCTGAATTGGTATTATCCTTCCACTATTTTTTCACTATTTTCCACTATTTTTTCACTATTTTCCGCAAATGGCAAGCCCCGGCACTGCCTGACCCCTATCCGGTTCACTACTGCCGCCCCGGCGTGCGCACCTGCACCACACCCCGCACCGCCCGGCCTTCCTGCTGCCTCTGCCGCCGGGCCGCACCCCCTGCCACCCCCGCTCGCCCGCCTGCGCCGCCGTTTTTCAACCCTTGACGGCACTTTTTTACCGCTGCCGTATTTATTTTAAAAATATATTTTGTATAATATAAGTTGGCAGTTTTCGGACGGCCATCCCCCCAAACGCTATATTATTTTTTTAGGAGTGCTATACCACATGAAGAAAAACGGAATCCTGAACAGCGATATCTCGCGGGTGCTGTCGTATATGGGCCACACCGACACCATCTGCGTCGGCGACTGCGGACTTCCCATCCCCGACGAGACCGAGCGCATCGATCTTGCGCTGTGCTTCGGCGTGCCTACCTTTCTGCAGACCCTCACCGAGCTGCTCAAAGACATGAAGGTCGAAAAGATCGTGCTTGCCGAAGAGATCAAGACCCTAAACCCCGCCGTGCTGCAGCAGATCGAAGACCTGTTTGCCGGGCAGCCCGTCGAGACAGAATTCGTGCCCCACACCCAGCTGAAAGAAAGAACGAAGAGCTGCCGGGCCGTGATCCGCACCGGTGAGACAACCCCCTACGCCAACATCATTCTCCAATCCGGCTGCATCTTTTGATAATCGAAAAGGAACCAGACACTTATGAACATCGAAATGAAGGGCATCAACAAGTCCTTCGGCACAAATCAGGTGCTGAAAAACGCCGCATTTGAGCTGAAGGACGGCGAGATCCATGCTCTGATGGGCGAAAACGGTGCCGGAAAATCCACCCTGATGAAGATCCTCACCGGTGTCTATACGAAAGACTCCGGCTCCATCTTCGTCGACGGGCAGGAGGTCTCGTACCGCAACCCCCAGGAGGCCGAAAAGGCCGGCATCGTCTTCATCTACCAGGAGCTGAACGTGCTCTACGATCTGACGGTCGAAGAAAATCTCTTTATGGGCAAAGAGCTCACCAGGGGCGCCGGCATCTGCGACAAAAAGGCCATGCGCGCCAAAGCGCAGCAGGTCATGGACCGCATGGGCGTTCACATTCCCGTCGACCGCACCATGAACCAGCTGTCGGTAGGCCAGCAGCAGATGGTCGAGATCTGCAAGGCATTGATGGTCGACGCCAAGGTGCTGATCATGGACGAGCCCACCGCCGCCCTCACCCAGAGCGAAACGGAGATTCTCTTCGAGGTGATCCGCTCTCTGAAGGCCAAGGGGGTCTCCATCGTCTATATCTCCCACCGCATGGAAGAGATCTTCGAGCTGTGCGACCGCATCACCATTCTGCGCGACGGCTCTTACATCGGCACCGAATTCATCAAAGACATCACCATGGATGGGGTCGTTCAGATGATGATCGGCCGCGAGATCGGCGAGCGGTTTCCAAAGCGCAGCTGCCCCATCGGAGACGAGGTGCTTCGCGTAGAAGGCCTCAGCCACGAAAAGCTGTTTCAAGACGTCAGCTTTTCCGTTCGCAGCGGCGAGGTGCTGGGCGTTTCCGGCCTGATGGGTGCCGGAAGGACCGAGATCATGCAGGCCATCTTCGGAAATCTTCCCACCACGGCTGGCTCCGTTTATATCGACGGAAAGCAGGTGCACATCGATTCGCCGGCCAGGGCCATCGCAGCCGGCATCGGCTTCATCACCGAAGACCGCAAGACCGAAGGATTGCTGCTGGAAAAGAGCATCGCCGAAAACATCGAGCTGGCCAACCTGAAGAAGGTCTCCAATAAAAACGTGCTCAGCTTTAAGAAGAGCCGCGCCCTTGTCAAGAAGGGCATCGAGGAGTTCCGCATCCGCTGCTTCGGGCCGGAGCATGAATGCGGCAACCTGTCGGGCGGAAACCAGCAGAAGGTGGTTCTTGCCAAGTGGATCTACACCGATCCCAAGATCCTGATCCTGGATGAGCCCACCCGGGGCGTCGATATCGGTGCGAAAAAAGAGATCTACAACGTGATCAACGATATGGCAGCCAAGGGAGTTGCCGTCATCATGGTCTCGTCGGAGCTGCCCGAGGTGCTGGGCATGAGCGACCGGATCATGGTCGTTCACGAAGGCCACATTACCGGAATTATCAATGGTGCTGATGCCGATCAGGCAAAGGTCATGACCCTCGCTACGGGAGGAACGATTTAAATGAATACAAAAAACAACAGATTAAGCACATTCCTGGGAGAATACGGTGCCTTCATCGCGCTGCTGCTGCTGGTGCTGGTGCTGAGCGTCATCAGCCCCGAATTCCGCCAGCCGGGCAACCTGTTAAACCTGCTGCGCCAGGCCTCCTTTAACGGTCTCATCGCCTTCGGCATGACCTGTGTCATCCTCTCCGACGGCATCGACCTGTCGGTAGGCTCCACCTTCGCTCTGTCGGCCATCGTCTGCGCCGAAATGATCATGATGGGCATGCCCGCGCTGATCGCCATTTTAGGCGCCCTGCTGGTGGGAACTCTGCTGGGCCTGATCAGCGGTCTGCTGGTCACCAAGGGCCGTCTGCAGCCCTTCATCGCCACCCTGATCACCATGACGGCCTACCGCGGCCTGGCCATGATCCTCACCGACGGCAAGCCTATCTCCCGCCTGGCCGAAAACGCCGCCAGCGGCTCCTTCCTGTTTAAGGCCCTGGGCAAGGGCAACGTGGTCAGCGATCTGATCCCCTCGGTCAAGATCCCCATCCCGGCCATCATCCTGCTGGGGTCCTTTGCCGTCTTCTACTTTATTCTCAACTACACCACCTACGGCCGCAGGATCTACGCCACCGGCTCCAACGCCAAGTGCGCCACCCTGGTGGGCGTCAATGTCAGCCGCATCAAGATCAGCGTCTATGCCATCTCCGGCTTTATGTCGGCACTGGCCGGTCTGATGATGATCTCCCGCGTCAACTCCGCGCAGCCCAATCTGGGCAGCGGCTACGAGCTGGATGCCATCGCTGCTGTCGCCCTGGGCGGCACCAGCATGAGCGGCGGCCGCGGCAAGATCGCTGGCACCGTCGCCGGCGTTCTGATCATCGCCGTGCTCAACAACGGATTGAACATTCTGGGCGTCACCTCGTACTACCAGGATGTGATCAAGGCTCTCGTCATTCTGGTCGCCGTGCTGTCCGACCGCAAGAGATAAGGAGGAACCAGTCATGAAGAAATATTTTTCTCTGCTTCTTGCCCTCGTGACGGTCGTTTCCATGACCGCATGCCACATCGTCATCGACGGTGAAGAGGGCGTCATCATCAATGCATCCGCCAACGGAACCATCGGGCTTTCCGTTTCCACCCAGAACAATCCCTTCTTCGTTACCCTGGTCGAAGGCGCCCAGAAGGCTGCCTCCGCCGCCGGCGTGCAGATGCAGGTCGCTGACGCAGGAGACGATGTTACCAAGCAGGTCTCCGACATCGAAGACCTGGTGGCAAAGGGTATTTCCGTGCTCATCGTAAACCCGGTCGACTCCGATGCGGTCACCGGCGCTGTCGAGGCCGCCATGGCCAAGGGCGTTAAGGTGATCGCCGTCGACAGAGCCGTCAACGGCGTTGAGATCGACTGCCAGATCGCTTCCGACAACGTGCTGGGCGCCGAGCTGGCCACCCAGTTCATCGTAGACACCCTGGGTGAGGGAACCCTCACCGCCGAGCTGCAGGGCACTCCCGGCGCCTCCGCTGCCATCGACAGAGGCACCGGCTTTCATAACATCGCCGACAGCAAGCTGAAGGTCGC
>JABUTE010000205.1 GCA_021443825.1 Bacillota bacterium | reverse complement strand
AGGCGAACCCGCGGAACGTTCATTACTATACATCGCAGCGCTCAGCTTGTCAAGCACTTTTTGTCTGTTTTCAAAACATTCTTTTTTACGAAACGGTCCGAAAAAAAACGCTTCCCCTGAAACAGGAGAAGCGTTTCGTGTGCCGTTTCAAACAGGGCTTACAGAAGGATCTCGACCTCTGCGTTGTTGCCCAGACCTGCAGCGTTGGCTTCATCGGTATCGACGTGGAATTCTGCAGTGTGGCCTTCGCCGCTTCTGATCAGAACGTTGTCGAATACCAGGCCTCTCTCGCCCAGGACCTTTACGCTTACCATCTGCTTATCGACGACGCCGGCTTCCTTTGCCTGGTCTGCGGTGAGATGGATGTGTCTGAGAGCTGCGATAGCGCCTTCTGCCAGTTCTACTTCGCCGCAGGGGCCGACCAGCTTAACAGAAGCAGAGCCCTCCAGCTTGCCGCTTTCTCTTACGGGAACAGCGACGCCCAGCTGTCTTGCATCGGTCAGAGCCAGCTCTACCTGGGTCTGCTTTCTGACGGGTCCGAGAACTCTGATACCCTTCAGAGTGGTCTTGGGGCCTACGATGTCGACCTTTTCTTCTGCTGCATACTGACCGGGCTGCTTGAGCATGTTCTTAACAGTCAGCTGATGGCCTGCGCCAAACAGAACTTCCAGATCAGCCTGCGATAAATGGAGGTGCTTGTTGGATACACCTACAGGAACTTTGTAACCCATTGCGTTTTTTCTCCTTTAAGATACTGTAAAAATAATGGTTATTTCATTATACCCTATTTTACTCGGTTTTCACCCATGAAATATAGGGCAGATGGCGATATTTTTGATCCAGATCCAGACCGTAGCCGACGATGAACTTATCTTCCACCGCAAAGCCGCAATAATCGGGGGTGATGGGGCTCTGTCTTCTGGAGGGCTTATCCAGCATGGTGGCGATCTTAAGGCTCTTGGGCTCTCTTTGCAGAAGAACTTCCTTCAGGCAGGAGAGGGTATTGCCGCTGTCGATGATATCTTCGACGACGATGACATTTTTGCCGCGAATATCAGTCTCCAGATCTTTTTTGATATTGATCTTTCCGGAGGATACCGTGCCGCTTCCGTAGCTGGAGACGACCATAAAATCCAGTTTGACTGTTTCCAGCGTGATGGTGCGCATCAGGTCGGCCAGGAAGGGAACGGAGCCCTTGAGAATGCCGACCAGAAGAAGCTCTTCGCCTTCAAAATCCTTCGTGATCTGCGCGCCCAGCTCTTTTACTCTTTGTTTCAGCTGCTCTTCCGAGATCAGAACCTCGGATACATCGTACTTCACTTCACTCATGGCTGTTCTCCTCGTCTTTTACAGCATAGTGCACATCGACTACGTTTTTGTCTTTGTATTTCACCGACGGATCGGCAGACGGCGTATCGATGTCGTATTGATCAAGCTCATCCCGAAGGTAATAAAGAAGAAAGACCCACAGGATGATATCGTCCAGGAATCCGAACACCGGAACGATCGGCGGGATCAGATCCAGGGGAAGAAACAGATAGACCAGACCTGCTATGACCAGAAGCTTTTTGAGAAACGGGACCCGCTTATCTTTTAACAGCATGGGAATCGCCCGGATCCTTCTGCGCAGGACCGCAAATGTCAGAAACCTCATAGCGACAGCACCTCGTCCATGCAGGTCAGAAGCTCGTCGGCACCTGTCTTTTTCAAAGCGGATACGGGAATGACCCGGTCTTCCTGTTCTAACTGCAGCTTTTTTCGGATCACGGAAAGGTTCCTGCTCAGCTCGCTGCGAGAGACCTTATCGGCCTTGGTGGCGACCACGATACCGTCCAGCCCGTAGTAGCGAAGATAGTCGTACATCTGCACGTCCTGAGCGGTTGGCTCATGGCGCACATCCACCAGCTGCACCACCTTTTTCAGGTTAGGACGCTGCGACAGATATTCTTCCATCATGCGGCCCCAGTCCTCCGATGTGCTTTTGGCTACCTTTGCGTAGCCGTAGCCGGGAAGGTCGACGATGCGAAACTGCCCGTTGACGAGAAAGAAGTTGATCGTCCTGGTCTTGCCGGGGCTGGAGCTGACCTTTGCCATGCTTCTGTTGTTGGTCAGCAGGTTGATCAAGGAAGATTTTCCCACATTGGAGCGTCCGGCAAAGGCGATCTCGGGGATATCCTCCGGCGGATACTGGCTGCTTTTTACTGCGGATGTCAGGAATTCCACTTTGGTGATCTTCATAGCAGTGCCTCACGGATGGCGTCTTCTGCCGTCTTCAGCAGAACGAATTCCAGCTGCTCGCGGATATTTGCGGGAAGCTCCTGCAGATCGGCGCTGTTCTCTTCGGGAAGCATGATCTTGCGGATGCCCATGCGGTGGGCTGCCAGCAGCTTCTCTTTAATGCCGCCTACAGGCAGGATCCTGCCGCGAAGGCTGATCTCGCCTGTCATGGCGATATC
The DNA here is from genome assembly GCA_021443825.1 of Bacillota bacterium. Taxonomy (GTDB): domain Bacteria; phylum Bacillota; class Clostridia; order Peptostreptococcales; family Anaerovoracaceae; genus RGIG2707. The sequence continues at coordinate 11,563 of JABUTE010000205.1, read as the reverse complement.
CTTTCGCACCGGTCTTCCGGTCAGAGCCGACAGCACGGAGATGCACATGGTGACGCCGGCAGACGGACCGTCTTTGGGGGTGGCTCCTTCGGGAATGTGGATATGGATATCCTTTGTCTTGTAGAAATCCTCTTCCAGCTGATAGAGGCTTGCAACAGAGCGCACATAGCTGATAGCCGTTTTCGCCGATTCCTTCATCACATCGCCCAGCTGGCCCGTAAGAACGATCTGCCCCGTGCCGGGAAGCACGGAGGTCTCGATGAACAGCGTTTCACCGCCTACCGAGGTCCAGGCAAGACCTGTGGCGACACCCACTTCGTTCTGCTGCAGCTGCTTATCATAGAAGTAACGCTTTTTGCCCAGCAGCGCTTCCAGCTGATCGGCCGTTACGGTATAGGGGCCCGGCTCTTCTTTTACCACCTTAAGAACGATCTTGCGGCATACCTGGGCGATCTGCTTTTCCAGGCCACGCACCCCGGATTCGCGGGTGTAGGAGTTGATGATCTCCTGCAGGGCATCTTCGGTGATCTCTGCACCGCGATCTTCAAGGCCGTGGGCCTTCAGCTGCTTGGGCACCAGATACTTCTTTGCGATGTTCAGCTTTTCTTCTCCCGTGTAGCTGGAAAGCTCGATGATCTCCATGCGGTCCAGCAGCGGACGGGGAATGGTATCGGTGGTATTGGCCGTGGTGATGAACATGACTCTGGAAAGATCGAAGGGGACCTCCAGATAGTGGTCGACGAAGTCCTTATTCTGCTCGGGGTCAAGCACCTCCAGCAGAGCCGCCGCAGGGTCTCCCTTGTAGTCGGCGCCGATCTTATCGATCTCGTCGAAGAGAAAGACGGGGTCGCAGCTCTTGCAGTCGCGAATGGAGGTGATGATCCTGCCGGGAATGGCTCCGACATAGGTCCTTCTGTGGCCGCGGATCTCGGCTTCATCGCGTACGCCGCCCAAAGACATGCGAACGAACTTGCGTCCGGTAGCTCTTGCGATGGATTTTGCGATGGAGGTCTTTCCGACGCCCGGAGGACCTACCAGGCAAAGGATGGGACTCTTTTCCATACCGGCAAGCTTTTGCACGGCCAGAAACTCGATGATGCGCTCCTTGACCTTTTCCAGACCGTAGTGGTCTTCTTCCAGGATCTGCTGCGACTGTTCGATGGTGCGGGGCTCGGTAAGAGACTTGTTCCAGGGAAGCTCCAGCACGGTCTCCAGCAGGGTGCGAAGCACCGGGAGATCGGAGGAATATGAGGGCAGCCTGGAGGCCCGGTCGATATCCTTTTGGATCTTTTCGGTGATCTCGGAAGAAAGCTTCAGCTTTTTCAGCTTTTTGCTCCACTCTTCTGCTTCGGAGCGGATATCGTCGTTTTGCCCCAGCTCCTCCTGAATATTGTGCATCTGCTCACGCAGATAGTTTTCTTTCTGGGCCTTGGTCAGCTTTGCCTGCAGCTTGGCATTGAGTTCCTTTTCGTACTCGGCGATACGGGTCTCTTTGCCCAGCAGCTTTACCACCAGGCGAAGACGCCGCAGGGGGGCGGTGGCCGCCAGGACCTTCTGATAATCCTCCAGATTCAGCTCGATCTGAGAGGCGGCATAGTCTGCCGCATAGCCGGGCTGCACATCTTTGGAAAAGCCGTGAAAATCCTCCGTTCCGGGAACGGGATGGATGGTCTTGTACTGCCCCAGCAGCTCTTCACAGGTGCGGATCAGGGCATGGACCTCTGTGGTCATGCCGGAGGGTTCGACCGTAAGCTCTTCGATGGGTGTTACCTCACAGGCAAAATACGGGTTTTCCTGGATGATCCGTTTGATCTTGGCGCGGTACTGCCCCTGCACGTGAACGCGCAAATGCTCTCCGGGCATGCGCAGCACCCGCTTGACCCTGACCACCGTGCCGGTGGTATAAAGATCTTTTCCGACGGGCAGATCGATGTCCATATCCTTCTGATTGGTCAGAAAGAGAGTGGAATTCTCGTTCAGGGCCTTCTCCAGAGCCTGCACGGATTTTTCTCTGCCCACATCAAAGCGGACCTCGGTCGCGGGAAAAACGCTCACACCTCTGAGGGCGATCAGAGGCAGGATCTCCGTCTTTTTTGTTTCGATAGTCTGATCGTCTGCCATATTTCTCCTTTCCTTCAGGATCTGGTAAACGGGTCTTATGTCTAGTTTTCGGCCAGCTGCAGCTGCGGCTCACTGCCGTCGATGGTCTCGGCGGTGACAGTTACCTTTCGAATATCTTTTCTGGAGGGAATATCGAACATGATGTCGGTCATTCTCTGCTCCAGAATGCTGCGAAGACCTCTTGCGCCGGTCTTCTTTTCAAGGGCCTTTTCGGCGACACGCTGCAGGGCATCGTCGGTGATCTCCAGCTCTACGCCGTCCATCTCAAGCAGCGCCTTATACTGCTTTAAGAGGGAATTCTTCGGCTCGCTGATGATGCGAACCAGCGCTTCCTTTGACAACTGATCGAGAACGGCAACGGCCGGCAGACGGCCGATGAATTCGGGAATCAGGCCGAACTTCAGGAAATCCTCTGACTGGACCTGGTCCAGAATATGGGGATCGTCTTCCTTGACCGATACCACGGTGGAATTGAAGCCGATGTTTTTTTCGCCGATGCGGCGCTGAATGATCTTGTCCAGGCCATCGAAGGCGCCGCCGCAGATGAAGAGCACGTTGGTGGTATCGAACTGGATGAATTCCTGCATGGGGTGCTTGCGTCCGCCCTGGGGAGGAACGTTGGCAACGGTGCCCTCCAGGATCTTAAGAAGCGCCTGCTGCACGCCTTCGCCGGAAACATCGCGGGTGATGGATACGTTTTCGGACTTTTTGGCGATCTTGTCGATCTCGTCCACATAGATGATGCCCTTCTGGGCCTTTTCCACATCGAAATCTGCCGCCTGCAGCAGCTTGAGCAGAATGTTTTCGACATCTTCGCCGACGTAGCCTGCTTCGGTCAGAACGGTGGCATCGGCGATGGCAAAGGGCACATCCAGCAGCCTTGCCAGGGTCTGGGCAAGAAGAGTCTTGCCGGAGCCTGTGGGACCGACCATGATGATGTTGCTCTTCTGGATCTCGATCTGGTCGTTCTGCTCACTTTTGGGCAGTTTTTTCTGTTCCTGCTCCCGTTTGATGCGCTTATAGTGGTTGTAGACCGCAACTGCCAGGATCTTTTTGGCTTTATCCTGCTCGATCACGTAGTCGGAAAGGGCCGCGACGATCTCTCGGGGAGTGGGAAGGGTCTCGTTTTCGAGAAGGTCGGACCCTTCTTCCTCTAAAAAGGCATCTTCGCCTGCAAATATCTCCATGGCGGTCTCGATGCAGGTCTTGCAGATATATACATCCGGACCTGCGATCAGACGCTCTCCGTCAGCAGGAGGCATTCCGCAAAAAGAGCAGACCAGATTCTTTTCTTTATCATATTTTGCCATTGTTATCTTATCTCTTTTCAACTACCTTATCGGCCAGACCGTAGGCAACGGCAGCTTCTGCATCCAGATAGTTATCTCTGTCGGTATCCTTTTCGATGGTTGCAAGGGGCTGCCCGGTTTTTTCTGCCAGAATGCGGTTCAGCTTGGTTCTCAGCTTGAGGATGTGCTCTGCCTGAATGCGCATATCCTCTGCCTGACCCTGCATACCGCCCAGGGGCTGATGGATCATCACCTCGGCATTGGGCAGCACATAGCGCTTGCCCTTTGCCCCTGCCGCCAGCAGCACCGATGCCATAGAGGCAGCCATACCGATGCAGATGGTGGAAACGTCGGGCTTGATATATTGCATGGTATCGTAGATAGCCATACCGGAGGTGATAACACCGCCGGGGCTGTTGATATAAAGGCTGATATCCTTGTCGGGATCTTCCGATTCGAGGAAAAGAAGCTGCGCGACGACCAGGTTTGCCATTGCGTCGTTGATCTCTCCCTCCAGGAAGATGATTCTGTCTTTCAGCAGTCTGGAGTAGATGTCGTAGGAACGTTCGCCTCTTGCAGTCTGCTCGATGACCATAGGCACAAGATTCATGATGGTTACCTCTTTCCTAAAATGAAAAGCAGGCGGAACATATAAAATGCCCCGCCGTGTGTTGATTATCTGTTCAGATCGTATTTCTGCTTTGAATTACTTGGTCTCATCTGCTGCGGGAGCATCTTCCACTTCGGTGAACTCAGCATTCTGATACATAACATCGATGGCCTTACGGCTTAAGATGTCTTCTTTAAGATACTTCTTGTTCTCTTCGCCGAACATGGTCTTGAACTGCTCCAGCTCGATGGCATACTGCTCTGCCATGGCCTTCAGCTCGTTTTCCATATCCTCTTCGGTCGCTTCCAGACCTTCGGCCTTGGCAACAGCCAATACGATGAGTCTGGTCTTGACCCGCTTCAGAGCATCTTCCTTCATGCCTTCCTTGATCTGCGCCTCGGAGGTATTGAGGATCTGGCAGTACATCTTCATATCGATGCCCTGCTGTGCCATGTTCTGCTTCATTTCCTGGAACATGTTCTCAACTTCGTTGTTTACCATGTCTTCGGGAACATCGAACGCTTCGTTGGCTTCAACGACCTTGGTGATGACAGCGTTCTTGCCTTCGTATTCGGCAGCGCCTGCAGCAGCCTCTTCCAACTTCTTCTGAACATCGGCCTTGTAGGCGTCGAGGGTCTCAAAATCGGTGTAGTCGACAGCGAACTGATCGTTCAGCTCAGGCAGGTTTTCGGTCTTGACTTCGTGGATGTGGCAGTGGAATACGGCTTCCTTGCCGGCCAGGTTTTCTGCGGGGTAGTTTTCAGGGAAGGTGACTACCACGTCTTTGTCGGTGCCTGCGGTGGTGCCGACCAGCTGGTCTTCAAAGCCGGGAATGAACTGTCCGGAGCCCAGCTTAAGAGAAGCGCCGTCTGCGGTGCCGCCTTCGAACTGCTCGTCGCCGACGAAGCCCTTATAATCGAACAGAACGGTGTCGTTCAGCTCTGCAGCCTTATCGGTGGAAGCCATAACAGCATTCTTCTTCTGCTCTGCTTCCAGTTCCTTTGCCACATCGGCCTCGGTGATATGCTTTACGGTGCGCTCTACCTTGACGCCCTTGTAATCCTTGACCTCTACGGTGGGAGCAACGGGAATGGTGATGGTCGCTACAAAGCCCTGGCCCTTGTGAAGAGGCTCATCGCCCAGTTCAAGGGAGGGGAAGCCGACGGGCTCGATGCCCAGCTCTTCCAAAGCCTTGGGATAAGCTTCGTTTACCAGATCGTCGATGGCATCGCTGAAGAAGATGCCTTCGCCGTACATCTTTTCGATGATGCTTCTGGGAGCCTTGCCCTTACGGAAGCCGTTAACGGTGATCCGTCCGCGCTGCTGCTGGAAAACCTTTGCGGTAGCTGCGTCGAATTCTTCGCCGGTAAAGGTAAGGCTGATCTTAACTGCGATATTTTCTTTGCTGACTAATGCTGAAGTCATTTTTATCCTCCTAAAATTTGCCTTACGTTCAGGCAATTGTTAACAAATATCAAACCAATTAATGATTATATCATTATTTTTCGCTTTCATCAAGTGCGAGCAACGACAATCCTCGCGCCAGTTTGGATGTATTTTCGGGCTGCAGGCCGTACTGCCGGGAAATGATGGCGCCGATTCCCTTCAGGTCTTCCATGTTGCCCAGGTAGAGCTCGATCTCAAGCTCACATACAGGGGCGTTTCCCCGATCGGTGATGACGCTTCCGGTATCGACGGCAAGCTCGAAAATGCTGTTTTTATAATGCAGCTTCAGCCTTCTGCGCAGAAAACGGGTCTCCAGCAGATTGTATAACGGCTTATCGCCGATCAGGCGGATGAGACGCTGACCGGCTTCGCTTTCTTTAAACAGATCGACCGGTGGCTGGATGAAGATCTCTTCGCCGCTGACGGGAATGTTGATCTCGCCTCTTTCGTGCAGACCGTTTACCGTCTGCCCGCCCCATTTGAGGGTAGCAAACGACAGCTCGCCCTCCGAGCGGACTCGAAAGGCCACATCGTTGCGGGAAAGGGCATGGTCTTCGGTATCGAAATAGATCGCCTTCATGACGACCACCTCTGCAGAGGAATTATCGCTGTAGCGCGACAGGAACATGTCGTCCCAGATGGTATCTGCGGTTTCTTTCGACGGGATTGCGTATTTTAATTCGGATTCCATACAATACTCCATTAAAAAGTGTGCGCGATATATTATCATGGATCCGCAAGGATTGCAAGCCCTTTGGCACAGCCTGTGCAATTTTCCGCCCCGTTTCTTATGCAAAAAGAAAAAGCGCAGCCGCAGGGCTGCGCCGAAATACATTTTTGCAGGTGTTAGAGTACCTGCGACAGGAATTCCTTCGTTCTGGGGTTCTGGGGATGATCGAAGATCTCTTCGGGTGTGCCCTCTTCTGCGATGATGCCCTCATCGATAAAGAGCACCCGGTCGCTGACCTCGCGGGCAAAGCCCATCTCGTGGGTGACGATGACGCAGGTCATGCCGGTATCGGCCAGGTCTTTGATGACCTGCAGAACGCCTTTGACCATTTCCGGATCCAAAGCGCTGGTGGGCTCGTCAAAGAGCATCACATCGGGGTGCATGGCAAGAGCCCTTACGATGGCAAGGCGCTGCTTCTGTCCGCCGGAAAGCTTTCTGGGATATTCGTTGACCTTGTCTTCAAGACCGACCATCTTCAGCAGCTCCATGGCTTCGGCCTGGGCATCGGCCTTGGAGAGATGCTTTTCCAGAATGGGGGTGATGGTGATGTTTTCCAGCACGGTCATATGGGGAAATACGTTGAACTGCTGGAATACCATACCGATCTTTTGCCGGTGCAGATCCAGGTCGGTGCTTCCGTTTACCAGCTCCTCGCCTTCGAAATAGACATGGCCGCCGGTAGGAACCTCCAGCATATTGAGGCATCTTAAAAATGTGGATTTTCCGCCGCCGGAGGCGCCGATGATCGAGATGACTTCTCCCTTATAGATCTTTTCGTTGATCCCCTTGAGGACCTTCAGACTTCCGAAGCTCTTTTCAAGGCCGACCGTTTCGATCAAAACTTCTTTGGTTATATTCTTAGTCACTTACGGATAACCTCTTTTCCAGAATTCTTACAAGGGAGGTCAGAACCATGGTCATGACCAGATAGATGCCGGCGATGATGAACAGGGGCTGCCATACCAGATACTTGGTGGCAAGCAGCACCTTGGTATACATCAGCTCGTACAGCATGAAGGTGCCGGCAAGAGAGGTCTCTTTGATCATCGCAATGTATTCGTTGGCCAAAGCCGGCAGAATGTTCTTGACCGCCTGGGGAAGAACGATGCGGATCATGCAGTTCTTTGCGCTCATGCCCAGCGAACGGGCGGCTTCGGTCTGCCCCTTATCGACAGACTGGATACCGGAGCGGATGATCTCGGACACATAGGCCGACGAGTTGATGATCAGCGCTAAGATGACGGTCGCTGTCTTTCCCAGACCTTCCAGAATGGGGAAGGCCATGGGAAGGAAGTAATAAGCGATATACATCTGCACCAGCAGCGGCGTGCCGCGGAGCACATTGACATAGACCAGCGCGATGATATTAAGGATCTTGTTCTTTGACAGATTCAAAAGAGCGATGAGCGAGCCTAGCAGCGACCCGAAGAATACAGCGATAGCTGCAAACTTCAGGGTTCCCAGCGCACCCTTCAGAAAGATCGGATAGTATTGGATTAACACATCCAAAATGGACATTGACATATTTGTAAGCCTGTTTCCCTTCTGTTAATACGGCCGGCGCTTATTCGATACCTGCATCCTTTTTGGCTGCATCGTACCATTCGGTATAGAGATTCTTTTCCGTTACATCGGCGATGATCTGATTGAGCACCTCGACCATAGAGGTCTCGCCCTTCTTGCAGGCCATGACGTTGCCGGAATAATCGTCGTACATGCTCAGGTCGAACTCGATGTTCTTATCGAGCATGGAGTAGAACATGCCGTCAGAGGTATTGGCATACTGGGTGGCAGAGGTCCTTGCCAGAGCGACGGCATCGACCTTGCCGGTCTGCAGGTTCAGGATGGACTGGTCGATGGTGGTGACCAGCTCCAGATTTGCGTTGGGCAGCTGATCTTCTACATACATCTGCTGCAGCGAGCCTGCCTGCGCGTTGATATGAACGCCGTCGAAATCGGCAAGAGAATTATACTTATCCTTGTCTTCGGTGCGAACCAGAATGGTATGGTGCGATGCTTCGGAAGTGCCGGTGTAGCCGTGGGTCAGCTCGTACAGCTCGGCTCTGTCTTTCTTCCATCCGAAGCCGGAGATGCCGATGTCGACCTTGCCGGTGTCAACTGCGGTGAGAACGCCGCTGAAGTCCATCTGTTCGACCACCAGCTGCACGCCCAGGGTATTGGCAACGTACTGTGCCAGGACCATTTCGCAGCCCTTCAGCTCGTTGGTCTCCATGTCGATATACTCAGAAGGAGCAAAGTCGGGAGAGGTGCCGATGGTGAGAACGCCCTTCTTTAATACTTCTGCGAGAACGCCTTCTGCGTTTTCGACCTTGATGTCGGCCTTACCGACGCCCTTGATGACTTCGGTGGGTTCGGTCTTCTTGCCGCAGGATGCGAAGGAGAAGAGCATCACGAATGTGAGGATGATTGCGAGTGTCTTTTTCATTTTTGAATGCCTCCGATATAAAAATCAATATATTTTCAATTCGATGGTCGTACTATACAACATCCGATTTCGGAATGCAAATACTTTTTGCATATATTATCTATATATTTTCATAAATATTTTAAATTATGCGGATAAAATCTATTTTATGCATTTATATGCGCATACGAGGAGATCCACGGCCGCTGCACGATCAGAAGAGCATACGCTGCCGGAAGATGGCAGCAGAAGCGAAAGCGTAGCATGCTGCCATCGGGTGATCGAAGTGCTTGCTTTACTATTCTGATAGGAATGGCTGCGGCATGTCGGAAGACGGCATGGTATTTGTGGATTTTGGCGGTATTATTTCCAGAATTTGTAATTTCTTCTTGAATAAATGGAAATTTATGGTAATATCATATCAGCAAGTTACCATTATTTTCCATTTAATGAATTCAGGAGGAACCTATGAACACACTTACCTATCCACAGTTCCGCGACCGGCTGATCGAGGATCTGAAATCCGGATTTCCCCAGGCCGATATCAGCAGCATCTATCTCAGCAAGACCCGTGGCCGCTCCTACGACGGCATCTCCGTCTGCTTCAAAGACAAAAACGCAGGGCCGGTCATCAACGCAGAGGCCATCTACAGCGATTACCGGTTGACCGGCGACTTTCGGTCTTCGGCAGACAGGGCATGTCAGTTTGTTTCCGACTCCATGGAACGGATGCCTTCCCTGCCCTTTGCACAGCTGAACGATTATGACCGCATGCGCGAAACGCTGGTGCTGCAGCTGATCCCCATCGAGGGCAATGAGGAGCTGTTGGAAGACGTTCCCTTTCGCACGGTGCACGACATGGCGCTGCTCTGCCGCTTCGTGATGGAGCCCTCTGCCGGGCAGACGCCGTCGCTTCTGGTGCGCAAGGACCTGCTGGATTCCTTCGGTATCACCGAGGACGAGCTGTTTGATGATGCGCTGGAATTTGCCCCCCGCAACCGGCCGGCAACGCTGCAGCCTTTAGAAGAGGTGATCGCCCGCATGCTCGGAGAGGATGTTCCGCAAGCAGATTCCCTGCCCGCCTATGTTGCCTCGGTGCAGGGAGCCTTCATGGGGGCTGCGGCTGTCCTGTATCCGGGATTCCTGCAGGATGCGGCGGCGCTTCTTGGCGGCAGCTTTTATATGATCCCATCTTCGGTGCATGAGATGCTGCTGATTCCCTGCAGCGAGGAGGCCGATCCGAAGCTGCTTCATTCCATGCTCTGCAATGTCAATAAATACGAGGTAGAGGAGGAAGACCTGCTCTCCAATACCCTGTATCGGTACGATGCAGAAAAGGATGCCATTCTGGTTGCAGAAAGCGGGGATGGTCCGTTGCACTGAAGATCCGGGGGTTTGCCGGGCACCCCGTGCCGGGGGTAGTGTCTCTTGTTCCCTGACGGGGCAGCGCGCCCGAACATGGCGTCTCTTGTTCCAGGCCGATACGGGTGCCTGCGCAAAGCCCGCCGGCACCGGCGGCACTGTCTTGCAAGCGGACGCCGAAAGCATTCCGCCGGAAAATCTTCCATAGGAAAAAACAGGGGGCCGATGAGGCTCCCTGTTTTATGCGTTTAGACTGCCGCTCGCAGTCATTTATTATTTGAACTCGATGGGATCTCCGGTGAGCGTTGTTTTTTGGATCGCATCATTGGTTGCCGGAGCACCGTTGATATATACCTTTACACCGGTGCCCAAATGTCCTTTTACATACCAGGAATCTTTTTTATCGGTACCGGTCGTAAGGATATCGATCGTTCCGTAGACCGTACCGCCGTTAAAGGTGAAAGGTTTTTCGCAGTCCAGTTGCATCGTTTCGCCACCGGATCCCGTTGCTGTCGGCTTTAGAAAAGTGCCGCCGTTAAACTGGATCTCCGGACCTGGAGCACCCACTTTAACCGTCATTTTGTAGCCCTGATACGTTCCGCCGTTCAATTTAACTGTTCCTTGATATGCCATAACGGCATAGCCTTGTGCACTGATGAAGGTTCCGCCGTTAACGGTCAGGTTGGTCTCGAATCTGCAACCTACGCCACCACCGGAGGCCACGATCGCATGCATCGGCGTATCCTTATCGACCATGCCGTCGGCGATCACCTTGCCGCCTCCCTTGCTGTCATCGATGATCAGGTCGCCGCAATAGACGGCTAATGCGCTTTTTTCCGGCCCCATGAATTGGAACGTATGGCCGTTCAGATCCAGATAGATGGTTTTTTCCGAGACGATGATCCTTTCGCTATACAAAGTTGAAGATTGGTATTTTTCAACTTGATGATAGATATCCCCATCCAAACGGATATGGCAGGTGCTGCCCTCTTCCGCATCATCGATCGCGTTTTTCAGTTCCTCATACGAAGAAACACTGCGGGGAACGATATCCAGCTCGGCCCGATCGCTCTCGACTGTCTTGCCGGTGGTCTTGTCGGTAACGACGCAGTAAACGCCATAGCCCCACGGATCGTACGTCGCATTGCTGTAGGTCAGCGTTGCGGTATCCATGCCGGTAAACTTGCCGCCGAATTTGACATATTCGAATTGAGCTTTCTGATACTGCTGCGGATCGGTCAGATCGTACATATGGGCATCGTAGCTCAGCACCCATTTGTAGTCGTAATTGCCCGAGCCGCCGGCAGCAGAAACGGTAAAGGAGCAGCTTTCGTCCTCATGAAGCTCGACAGACTTCGGCTGGGTGATGATCAGCAGATCTCCGCCGACTGTACGGAAGGTAGTATAGACATAGGCAGTCTTCTTATCCTTATGGACTACCAGCTCGGCTTCTTTGCCGTTGATGGTCGCTTTGGCATCGTCGTCGAAGACGTAGCCGTCTTTGCACTTCAGATCGATGTCGATCAGATAGCCGCGGCCCTCTTCGGCTGCATAGTTTTCTTCTTCAAACCAGCATTCGC
>JABUTE010000093.1 GCA_021443825.1 Bacillota bacterium | reverse complement strand
AATGCGACTGCTATGTCTGCCGCAATTATTCCAGAGGCTATCTGCGCCATCTTTTTAAGAGCGAAGAGATCCTGTCGTCCATGCTTTTATCGGAGCACAACCTCCATTTTCTGATCCGCACCATGGAACGGATCCGCAAAGCCATCGACGAGGATTCCTTCCCCGAGCTGAAGAAGGAATTCTTCGAAAAGTACGGGAGGTTTTAATCTATGGAATTGACAAAGTGCCCGGTATCGGAGGCCTGCGGAGGCTGCTCCTACCAGGGGATCTCATACGACGACCAGCTGAAAAACAAAGAAAACGAGGTGCGCGGTCACCTGAAAAGGGCCGGTTTTTCACCCGATCTTTTGGAGGGGATCACCGGCTGCCCCGAGCGGTATGCCTATCGCAACAAAATGGAATACACCTTCGGAAACGAAAGCAAAGACGGACCCCTTCGCCTTGGCATGCACCGCAAAAAGTCCTTTATCTCCGTGGTAGATGCCTCCTGCTGTGAGATCGTGCCCGAAGATTTCAACCGGATCGTAAAAGCAGTCACCTCCTTTTGCATCGAAAAGGGCTATGTGCAATACAGCAAGAAGTTTCATACCGGTCTTCTGCGCAATCTGATCTTGCGCCAGGGGATCCGCACCGGTCAGCTTCTGGTCAACATCGTCACCACCTCCCAGTCGGACTTTGATGAAAAGGGCTTTGCCGCCTTGATCGAAAGGCTCCCTCTGGATGCATCGGTCTGCGGCATTCTGCATACCCTTAACGACGACCGCTCCGATGCGGTCAATGCCCAGGAGGTGCGGGTGCTGGCCGGCGAGCCGTTTTATATGGAGCAGGTGCTGGGGCTTTCCTTTAAAGTCGGCGCCTTTTCGTTCTTTCAAACCAATGTGCCCGCCGCGGAGCGCCTGTACAGCGAGGCGCTGGAGCTGATTCCCGGCATCGAAGGAAAGACGGTCTATGATCTTTACTGCGGCACGGGAACCATCAGCCAGGCTATGGCTCTCAAGGCGAAAAAGGTAGTCGGTGTGGAGATCGTCGAAGAAGCAGTGCAGGCCGCTAAGGTGAACGCAGCCCTCAACGGGCTGACCAACTGCCTCTTCATCGCAGACGATGTGCAGAATGCCCTGTCCTCCATCGAAGACAAGCCGGATGTGATCGTGGTGGATCCGCCAAGAAGCGGCATCATGCCCAAGGCTCTGTCGCAGATCCTGGCCTATAAGGTTCCCCAGATCCTGTATATCTCGTGCAACCCCAAGACCATGGCAGAAAACCTGCGTGCCGCTGTTCTGTGCGGCTACAAGCCGGTGCGCCTTAAGGCCTACGATAACTTCCCCTTCACAAAGCACATCGAATGCGTCTGCCTGCTGGAAAAAGCAAGCGGCAAATAGAACAGAGCATTTCGAAGACCGGGGGCGGTGTTTGATAATTCTGCCGATTCATGATATAATCAAAGTGTTGTGCAGTTTTTATGCACAGCGGAAACTCCCGTCTATCATCTCAATATCCGAAAGGAAGGATCCATGAAATACGAAGAATTAGGAAGATCCGGACTGATGGTCTCCAAGCTGGCTCTGGGCACCTGGGCTCTGGGCGGAGGAAGCGTCTGGACGGATAAAGACAGCACGGTGGAAGAAGCAAAAAGCCTTCTCGACGCCTGCAAGGATCACGGCATCAACTATCTGGATACGGCACCCGTCTACGGCACCGGCGTTTCGGAAGAGCTGCTGGGCAAAGCCCTCAAGGGCAGACGGCAGGACTGGATCATCCAGAGCAAGTGCTCTCTCAACTGGAGAGGCGAGGGCGGCAACTTCCACTACGAGCGCGACGGCTATACGGTCAATAACGACACCAGTGCCCGCGCCGTTAAAAAGGATGTGGAAGATATCTTAAAGAGAATGGATCTGGATTATCTGGACAGCGTCATCGTCCATTATGTCTGCCATTCCTGGCCGGAAGAAGAAACGGCAGGCGCTTTGGAAGAGCTGATCAAAGAGGGCAAGATCCGGGCCTACGGTCTTTCCAATTCCCAGCCGGCCGATCTGGAAAAGTATTGCATCGGCGCCGGCGCTGCAGCGAAAAACGGCGGAGCCTCTCTGGTGCAGGAATTCTTCAGCATCCTGTCGCCCTTCCATGGAAGAGATTATTTCGATATGTGCAGAAAATACGGGGCATCCTTTCAGACCTACGGGGTTCTGGAGGAAGGCTTCCTCACCGGCCCTGACTTCTTGAACAGAGAATTCAAAAAGACCGATATCCGCTCCCGGATCCCCTGGGTCGAGGGCGATAAAAAAGCCGGTCTTCGCAAGGCCTTTGAAGCATGGAAGCCTCTTTGCGAGGCCCATCATTGCTCCTATTCCAATCTGGTCCAGGCCTGGGCTCTCACCCAGTACGACAAGATGAGCCTGCTGGTCGGCATGCGCCGCCCTGAATCGGTGGCAGACAGCGCCAGGTGCATGGATATCGTCCTTACCCCCGAAGAAGTATCCATGATGGAGCAGACCGTAAAAGAGATCCAGGTCGAGGTCCTCGACAAGTAATTGCATTTTAGAAAGGTGACTACCATGACAGAACAGGAAAAGCAGGAACGAATCCTTCTCAGCAGACAGCTGATCAACTGGGACTCTCAGCCCTTTGATTCCGATCAGAAGCTGCTCAAGCCCCAGCCTCCTCTCGTAAAGGAGCCCATGACCGGCAATCTGATCAAGCTGCCCATGAATTTCGAAGATCTCAGCAAGGTGGACGATCTGGTCAAGATCCTCTATGCGAGAAGAAGCCACCGCGTCTATACCCAGCAGCCCATCAGCCTGCTGCAGTTCTCCTTCCTCCTCTGGGCCCAGCAGGGCATCAAGGGCATCCGCGGCAAGAACTATGCCACTTTAAGGACCGTTCCCTCCGCCGGCGGACGTCATCCCTTTGAGCTTTATGCATTGGCGCTCAACGTAGAGGGGCTCACCCCGGGCGTATACCATTATGTGCCCATGGAAGACAGCATCGAGCTGCTGAAGGAGGTCGACCCCTCCAGCGAGGAATTCATGGCAGAGGTGAAGGCGACCGTCAGAGGGCAGGCCTTTGCCTGCAAGGCTTCCGTGCTCTTCTATTACAGCATCATCCAGTACAGAGGCGAGTGGAGATACGGCTTCAACTCCCACCGCGTCATGATGATGGATGCCGGTCATGTGACCCAGAACCTGTATCTGGCCTGCGCGGCGCTCGGTCTGGGCGGCTGCGCCATCGGTGCGCTGGAATCTTCACTGTGCAATCAGCTGGTCGGCCTTGACGGCGAAGAGGAGTCCTGCTTCTACGCCATGCCGGTGGGAACCGTCTCCGACGAGAACGAGGCCGATGAGCAGGCCTTCTATGCATGGCTCAACGATAAAAAATAGGAATTGCGATTCCTGACAGCGATTAATCCCGGTTCTTTTCGGACCGGGTTTTTCATTATGAGATCCTGTTTCTGTCCGGATTCGACGGATTGTTCACATGCAGTTCACAATCAGAGACTATAATCTCATCAAACTCTGTATGTCCGATAGGAGAAATAACATGAACAAAAAAACGAAACGGAAAACCGTCCTTAAGTGGGTCCTGGCCGCGGTGCTGATCGCAGCGGCGGTGCTGGGCCTGCGCTTCGTTTCGCAGCGCCGCCAGCTGGCCGAGCTGCAGGCGAAGGATGTCTATACCATGGTCCATCCAGAAAAGCAGAATATCATCAAAAGCCTTACGGCAAGCGGCGCTCTTCAGCCGGCCGATTCTTATTATGTCATCGGCCTGGTGGAGGGCGAGGTGCTTTCGTGCACCTTTGAAGAGGGCGATATCGTCGAAAAGGACAGCATTCTTTATGAGATCGACAGCTCCAATGTTTCCGGAAGCATGGAACGGGCCGATATTTCGCTGGATCAGGCGGTGCGCAGCTATAACGATCTCACCGATAGCCTGATCATCAAGGCCGATTCCGACGGACAGATCATCAGCCTGGATGCAGAAGTGGGCGATAAGGTGACCCAGGGGCAGGTGCTGGGCACGATCCGCGACAGCAGGGAGCTGACCCTAAAGGTTCCCTTCGTCAGCGAGGATGCCAGGGGCTTTTCGGTAGGCCAGACGGCGGAGGTCGTATTAGACAGCAGCTTTGAGACCCTTTACGGAACCGTATCGGCGGTCAGCGCGGCGGATATTCAGGGCGCAGGCAATACCATTACCCGTACCGTCACCGTCAAGCTGACCAATCCGGGCGCTTTAAACGAAGGACAGACGGCCTCTGCCTTTATCAACGGCATCGGCTGTGCCAGCAGCGGCACCCTGTCCTTTGGCACATCCTCCGTGATCATGGCGAAAATGTCCGGTGAAGTGATCGGCATCAGCGCTGCCGAAGGCGCCTATGTAAAAAAGGATCAGAAGATCCTGACCCTGGGCGGCGAAGACATCGAAAAGACGCTGAAGAACGCCTCCGATAATGTTCGCCTCAGCCAGATCTCCAAAGACAGCACCCAGGATGCACTGGATAATTATACCATCAAATCTCCCATCTACGGCACCATTGTCGATAAGAGCTATAAAACGGGCGATAAGCTTTCCGCCGGAAAATCCATGTGCACCATCTACGACCTCAGCTATCTGGAGATCATTCTCAATGTAGATGAGCTGGATATTCTGCAGATCGCCGTCGGTCAGCCGGTCACCATCGCTGCCGATGCGGTAGAAGGAGAAGAATATAAGGGCATCGTTACCAAGGTCTCCGTTGCCGGAACCACCTATAACGGGGCGACCACTTATCCTGTCACCATCCGCATCGATGAATTCGAAAAGCTGCTGCCCGGCATGAATGCCGATGCGACTGTCATCGTCGCCCAGGCAGACGGGGTCATGGCCATTCCCAACGGCGCTGTTTCCCGTGGCAATCTGGTGCTGGTAACGGCCGATTCCCCCAGCGCGAAAAACGCGGTGGAGGGAACCAATGCTCCCGAGGGCTATGTCTATGTGGAAGTGACCACCGGCATCTCCAACGACGATTTCGTTGAGATCACCTCCGGGCTTTCCGAGGATGACACCATCGCTTATATTCCCAATGAGCGCAATGTGAGCAACGACCTGATGTCCATGTTCGGCCGCAACCAGGGCATCGATTTCCAGACGTATCCCGGAGGAATGTAACATGGGTCCGCTGATCGAATTCCGCGACGTATGCAAATACTATGTGATGGGAGATAATACGGTCAAAGCCAATGACCACATCAACATGAGGATCGACCAGGGCGAATTCGTGGCCATCGTAGGCCAGTCCGGCTCGGGAAAATCCACCAGCATGAACATCATCGGCTGTCTGGATGTGCCCACCAGCGGTCAGTATCTTCTGGGCGGCCGGGATGTGGGCAGCATGAACCGCAGCCAGCTGGCAGAGATCCGAAATGAGATGCTGGGCTTTATCTTTCAGCAATACAATCTGCTTCCCAAATACAATCTGATCGAAAACGTGGAGGTGCCCATGATGTATCGCGGTATCTCCAGGGCAGAGCGAAAGCGGCGCGCCGTTGAGGTGCTCACCGAGCTGGGCCTTTCCGATCATTTAAAGCACAAGCCCAGCGAGCTTTCGGGCGGACAGCAGCAGCGCGTCTCCATCGCCCGGGCGCTGGTGGGAGAGCCTCCCATCATCCTGGCAGACGAGCCTACCGGCGCGCTGGATTCCAAAACCGGCAAAGAGGTTTTGCGCCTGCTGCAGGAGCTGCATCAAAAGGGCAAGACGGTGGTGCTCATCACCCACGATAACTCCATTGCCCGCCAGGCAAAGCGGATCATCCGTCTGGAAGACGGGTGCGTCGTCTACGACGGACCGTCCGACGATCCTGCGGCTTTCCGCACCCACGCAGAGGAGGTGCAGGCAGAATGAATCTTTTCGATACTGCAAGACTTGCCATCGGAAATATCTGGGCAAGCAAGATGCGCACCTTCCTTACCATGCTGGGTATCATCATCGGTGTCTCCGCCGTTATCCTCATCGAAGGCCTGGGCAACGGTCTGCAGGTCTATATGGAAGATGCCTTTGATGCACTGGGCACCAGCTCCATCGAGGTCATCCTCATGGGCAGGGGCTCCACCCGAAATGCCGACGTAGAGGATATGTATCAGCTGCTTGATGAGAACCCCCAGGCGCTGGAATCCATGACGCCCACCGTCACCATGAGCGGCGTTTTGAAGATCGGCAATGAGACCTATTCCAAAACGGCCGTTACCGGCGTTTCGGAGGATTATCTGGATATCAAATCCTATGAGATCGAGAAGGGCAGAAACCTTCAATACATGGATATGAAAGACCGCAAAGCGGTCTGCCTGGTAGGAAGCTATGTAGATCAGACCTATTTTAAGGGAAGATCCGTGGGCGAGACCCTGAAGGTAGGCAAAAATAAGCTGACCGTCGTCGGCGTCGTAGCCCAGGAAGAAGAGGAATTAAGAGAAGGGGGCACCGATGACATCGTGCTTCTTCCCTATACCTCGGCAGCCCGTTACTCCATGACGGGGCAGATCTCCCGCTATACCTTTACCGCTACCGATCCGGATCATTCCGATGAAGCGGTCGATCTGATCGAAGCAAGGCTGTACGAGATCTACGGCACGGAAAGCGCCTACATGATCGTCAGCATGGCCCAGCTGCTTGACACCTTCTCGTCGATGCTTAACGTTATGATCACCATTCTGGCCATCATCGCCGGAATCTCACTGGTGGTCGGCGGCATCGGCATCATGAACATCATGCTGGTGTCGGTCACCGAGCGAACAAGAGAGATCGGTATCCGAAAAGCACTGGGTGCCAAAGAGACCGTCATCCTTTCCCAGTTTGTTACCGAAGCAGCTGTCACCTCGGTGATCGGCGGCATCTTCGGGATCGGCTTCGGCATTCTCATGTGCCGGGTGGCCACCAAGCTGGTGGTGCAGATCCTGCAGGTCAAGATGTCGGTCATCCCCGATGCCCAGTCCATTGCCATGGCCGTCGGTGTTTCCGCCGGCATCGGCATTCTGTTCGGCTACCTGCCTGCAAAGAAGGCAGCCAATCTCAATCCGATCGATGCGTTGCGATACGAATAAGGAGCGAACCATGAAAAAACGAATGATCAGCCTTCTTCTCTGTCTGGCCATGATCCTTTCCGAAGGGGCCATCGCCTTCGCCGGCAGCGAGGAGGCTTCGGCAGAACGGACCCTGAAGACTCTGGGCATCATGACCGGTGACGAGAAGGGCAACATGAACCTGGACCGCTATGTGACCCGTGCCCAGCTGGCCAAGATGCTGTGCGCCGCCTCAGCTTATAAAGATACGGTGGGCGAAAACGGCCTTGGCTATTCTCTCTATTCCGATGTGCGGGGCAATCACTGGGCCAGCGAATATATCAAGGTCTGCACTCAGATGGGCTGGATGACCGGCTATTCCAACGGAACCTTCCGCCCGGATGCCACGGTAAAGATCGAAGAAGCCTGCAGCGCCATCCTAAAGCTGCTGGGCTATCAGAATCTGGAAATGGCAGGAGCCTACCCCTATGCCCAGCTTTCCAAGGCGTCTTCCCTTGGCATCACCGATCATGTTACGGCGGCAAGAGGCACGCTGCTCACCAGACGGGATGTGATGATGCTGTTCTATCAGACCCTGACCGCGAAAACGGCCCAGGGCCAGACCTATGCCACGACTCTCGGCTATCAGGTGGTCAACGGGCAGGTCAGCTATACCTCCGTGGTCGGCTCCAATCTCAGCGGCCCCTATGTGGCATCGGAGCAGACGAAGCTGGACTTTGCGCCTCTGCAGGTCTACCTTAACGGCGATCCTTCTGCAAACCGTCTTCCCCGTCTGAATGAGGTCTATTATTACGATAAGGGCTCCAAGACCCTTTGGATCTACAATAAAAAGACCAGCGGCAAGATCG
Organism: Bacillota bacterium; assembly: GCA_021443825.1. Taxonomy (GTDB): domain Bacteria; phylum Bacillota; class Clostridia; order Peptostreptococcales; family Anaerovoracaceae; genus RGIG2707. The sequence goes on along the minus strand of JABUTE010000093.1, from coordinate 6,229 downwards.
ATGCTGTTCAGCCGGCCGCAGCGCCCTCTGCTGTTGTCATCGCAGGCAATACCTATCAGATCCAAAGCGCCGATGTCAGCTACCAGATGTCGTCTTACGGAAGCCTGCACAAGGGCGATACGGTGACCCTGCTGCTTGGCATGGACGACATGGCTGCCGGCGTGCTCAGCGGAGATCAGGTGCATACCGACTATGTAGGCGTGGTCCTTTCCAATCTTCATATGGCTGATGAGGGAAAGCCGTCCTCTATGGTGACGCTGGCATGCACCGACGGTATCAACCGCTCCTTCACCGTTGCTGAGACCAATGTTGCAGCCGGCAAGATCGCTTGCGTCACCGTCGGGAATGATTCTGTCAAGCTTACGGCTGTTTCCGATAAGACCCTTTCCGGCAAGGTCAACAAGGCGGCGACGACCCTCGGCGACTATGCTCTTGCCGAGCAGGTGAACATCATCGATGTGGACGGCACCACCGCCGTAAAGATCGATGCCGAGGAGCTTTCCGGTGTCACACTGAGCGCTGACCATATTCAGTACTATGCGCTGAACGGCAACGAGATCACCGATCTTGTTTTAAAGAATGCCACCGGAAAGACCTGGCAGTACGGCTATCTGCTGAATGTGCAGCAGGTGGATGTGATGATGCAGATGTCGGGCTCCTATACCTATCTGATGAACGGCAATGTGCGCAATGTGGTGCTCACCGACCGCAGCTTCAAGGTGCAGCAGGGCGGCTTCGCCCTTCGCTATGACGCTGACGGCCAGCTGGATCAGATGAAGCAGCTGGAAAAGGTCTCCCTGACCGATGTCAGCGGCAGCTTCGCCTTTGCCGGAAATATCAAATACGATATGGCAGACGATGTGCAGGTGCTGCTGAAGAGCGGCGATAACTATATGCCCATGGCTGCAGAGGATCTGGATCCGGATACCTGCATCATAAAGGGCTTCTACGATGATTTCGGCTGCCCTGCCGGCGGAAAGATCCGTGTGATCCTGGCAGAAAAAAAGATCTGATGACATCAATCCTCACGGTGCAAGGCTTGCAATCGGCCCTGCACCATGATTTAATAGTATCGGAAATATTGATTTAACAAACCGGATCGGAGGTTTTTATGAAGAAGATCGAACTGGGCCATACAGGTATCATCATCGAAAAGAACGGTATCGGCTGCCTTCCTGTGCAGCGTGTTACCAAAGAAGAGGCAGTAAAGCTGCTGAAAAAGGCTTATGAGGGCGGCGTCAACTTTTTCGACACCGCAAGAGCCTACAGCGACAGCGAAGAAAAGCTGGGCGAAGCCATCAAGGGTATTCGCGATCACGTCTATATCGCAACCAAGACCCAGGCCAAAACGGCCGAGGAGTTCTGGAAGGATCTGGACACCTCCTTGCAGACACTGGGCGTCGATCATATCGACGTCTACCAGTTCCACAATCCTTCCTTCTGCCCGCTGCCCGGACAGGAGAACGGTCTTTACGATGCCATGGTCGAAGCCAAAAAGCAGGGCAAGATCCACCATATCGGCATCACCAATCACAGCTTAAAGGTGGCTCAGGAGGCCATCGACAGCGGCCTTTACGAGACCCTGCAGTTCCCCTTCAGCTATCTGTCCGGTGAACCCGAGATGAAGCTGATCGAAGGCTGCCGCAAGGCAGGCATGGGCTTTATCGCCATGAAGGGTATGGCCGGCGGTCTGATCCAGGACGGCCGGGTCGCTTCCGCCTTCATGGACACCATGGAAGGCGTCGTTCCCATCTGGGGCATCCAGAGAGAGCACGAGCTGGATCAGTTCCTGGAGGGCATTCGTCAGCCGTACGCGCTGACCGATGAATTTAAGGCTGTCATCGAAAAGGATCAGGCGGAGCTGGCCGGCGAGTTCTGCAGAGGCTGCGGCTATTGCATGCCCTGTCCGGTAGGCATTCCCATCAACAATTGCGCAAGAATGTCGCTGATGATCCGCCGCGCCCCGACGGCTGCCTGGACATCTCCCCAGTGGCAGGAAAAGATGAACCTGATCGACAACTGCCTGCATTGCAACCAGTGCGCCTCCAAGTGCCCGTATCACCTGGATACGCCCAGACTGCTGCAGGATAATCTGAAGGATTACCGCGAGGTTCTGGCAGGCAAACCCCTGTAAACGGTAATTATATTATTGTAAACAAAAGAGCGGAGCGGGGCGATCACCCGGTCCGCTTTTCTTTAGGAAAGGAAGGATCCAATGGAGCTGCTGCAGCTGGAGCTAAGCGATAACGAATGGCCCTTGGAATATATCGACCATGAACGCAACATCGCTCGTGCCATCGTCTATGATGACCGGGGCCTGCTTTATTTTACCCGCCTGGTGCGGCAGGATGAATTCGGCGACGGGGTATTCATCGAGACGGCAGGCGGCGGCATCGAGGATGGGGAAGCGCCTGTCGATGCCATCCGGCGGGAATTAAAGGAAGAACTGGGCGCCGAGGTCGCGGCAGAGCAGGAGATCGCTGTTATCTGCGATTGCTATAATCTGATCCACCGGCGCAATATCAATCATTATTTTCTTTGCAAATTGATCGCTTTGGGCAAGCCGCACCTGACCCGGCAGGAGCAGGAGAGGTTTTCAATTTCCAGATCAGTACTCACCCCGCAGGAGGCTCTGCGGGAATACGAAGCCCATACAGACTGCGCGCTGGGAAGGCTGCTGGCCGCCCGGGAGGTGCCGGTGCTGCAGCATGCCTTAAAGCTGCTTTCGCAAAGGTAAAAAAGGCATAAAAAAAAACCGCCGGTCATGACCGACGGTTCATTTATTATGGATTACATCGCACGGGTTACTTTTCCGGATCTGATGCATCTGGTGCAAACATTCATCTTAACAACGGAGCCGTTTTCGTCAACTCTTACAGTCTGAATATTAGCGTTCCACTTTCTTCTGGTGTGGCGGTTGGAGTGGGAAACGTTATTTCCGGAAACCTGACCCTTACCACAAATCTCGCACTTTCTTGACATTCTCTTGCACCTCCTTTATACCCCCGTACGGGTTAAATTCTTATTAATGCTGAATTTCTTCAACAGACTCAACGATTATAGCACAGCTGCTTTAATTAATGCAAGAATTATTTTATTAATTCTTGGGAATATGCTAAAATCGTACTGACAAATAATAGCAGAGGTTTTTTATGCTTGCAAGAGAAAAAAACGAATTCGGTTATATCAGTTTAAACAACGCCCTTTTAGAGCAGATCATCGATCATGCGCTGAAAAAGCACAGCGACAATGCCCGTCTTGCCAATTATAACGGAAACGGTGCCGAGCCGGTGTGGATGCTTATCGGTTTAGACAACATGGCAGAAAAAGAGGTGGTCGTCGACGAGAACGGCGTCTTCATCCGCCTGTATCTGGTGATCCGCTTCGGTCAGAGCATCAGCGGCATCTGTGAGGATATGATCGCATCCATCCGCAACGACATCGTCGACCTGCTGCAGCTTCCTGTTAAGAATATCGAGATCGTGGTGACAGGTGTGATCTCCAAGCGCATTGCCAAACGCAATATCGTTTTCCGTCTGTATGACGAAGAAGGACCGGGGGAGGGCAGCCGCAATGAATCTGTCTGATCCTGTAACCGCCATCAAAGGCATCGGTCCGAAAAAGGCGGAAAGCCTGCAAAAACTGGGGCTTTTCACCGTAGAGGATGTTACGGCGCGGTTTCCCCGCAGCTACGAAGACCGCAGAAACCCCAAAGCTATCGCAAGTCTTAAGGACGGCGATCGGGCTCTGGTTCGGGCGAAGGTGGTGCTGATCACCAAAGGCAGGGGCTTTGGCCGAAACCGCACCCTGAGGATCCTTGCCGAAGACAGCACCGGCCGCATGGAGGCTCTCTATTTTCATGCAGCGTATCTGGAAAAAGCCTTCCGTCAGGGCAGCGAATATGCCTTCTTCGGAAAGGTCAAAAATGAAAACGGCCGCATTACAATGTTTCAGCCCGATTTCGCCATCGCCGAAAACGAAGAGGAGGGAATCCTTCCGGTCTATTCTCTGTCGAAAGGCATCAGCCAAAAGGAGATGCGCCGTATCGTAAAAGACGCCCTTTCCGCGGCAGAGCCTTCGGAGACCCTTCCCCTGTCGGTCATCAAACGGGAAGGTCTCTGCAGCCGTTCCTATGCCTTAAACAACATCCATTTTCCTCAGGATGAGACCAAATATAAAGAAGCCCGCTACCGGCTGATCTTCGAGGAATTCTTTTATTTACGGTCGGCTCTGATGCTTTCAAAAAACCGTTTCGGTGCAGGAAGAGAGGGTCGGTCTGTCCGCTCCGGCTGGGCCGACCGGTTCATCGACCGGCTTCCTTATCCTCTCACAGAAGCACAGCGGCGCAGTGTGGAAGAGATCCTGGGCGACATGGCAGATAAAAAAGCCATGAACCGTCTTCTGCAGGGCGATGTGGGGTCCGGAAAGACGGCCGTTGCCATGGCGGCCCTTGCAGAGGCTTGCGGCGCCGGGTTTCAGGGCGCCTTCATGGCCCCGACGGAGATCCTGGCAAAGCAGCATTATGCCACCCTGACAAGAGAGCTTGGGCCCCTGGGCATTACGGTGGATCTGCTGCTGGGCTCGCAGACAGCTGCAGAGCGAAAGGCAGTCCTTACCAGGCTGGCGAGCGGGCAGACACAGGTCGTAGCAGGAACCCATGCGGTGATCTCCGAAAAGGTGGCTTTTCAGAACCTGGGGCTTGTGATCACCGACGAGCAGCACCGCTTCGGTGTCAACCAGCGTAAAAAGCTCAGCGAGAAGGGCGAGAATCCGGATGTTCTGGTCATGACCGCAACGCCTATTCCAAGAACATTGGCGGTGGTGCTCTATGCCGATCTGGATGTTTCCGTTCTGGACCAGCTTCCTCCCGGGCGCCGGCCCATACAGACACGTCAATACACGGAGCAGAGCAGAAAGGAAGCCTACCGGCTGCTGCTGCAGCAGGTCGAAGAAGGCCGCCAGGCCTATATCGTAGCCCCCTTTATCGAAGATTCCGAATCGGTAGACGGCCGTTCGGCCGAGGGGCTGTACGAGGAATTCCGAAAGGAATATCCGCAGGTATCCTGCGCGCTGCTGCACGGCGCCATGAAGCAGAACGAAAAGGATGCGGTGATGGAGAAATTTGCCGCAGGCCAGGTCAGCGTTCTGATCTCTACCGTCGTCATCGAGGTCGGCATCGACGTGCCCAACGCCACGGTGATGATCGTCGAAAATGCCGAGCGCTTCGGTCTTGCCCAGCTGCATCAGCTGCGGGGGCGTGTCGGAAGAGGGGCGCATCAGTCCTTCTGCCTGCTGGTTCTTGGAGAATCCACCGATGTGGCAAAGGAAAGGGCTGCTACCATGTGCGAGACCACCGATGGCTTTGTCATCGCAGAAAAAGACCTGAGCATGCGCGGCCCCGGCGAATTCTTCGGCTTTCGCCAGCACGGGCTTCCCCAGCTTGCACTGGCAGACCCGGTGCGCCATATGGATCTGGCCCGAAAGGCAGGAGACAGCGCCATGGCCCTTCTGGCGGCCGATCCGGGTCTTCAGTCTGCCGAAAACAGCGATTTTTACGCACGCCTGAAGGATAAATATGTGGATCCGCAGGTTTTGATCCTGTAATGGATCCCTGCCCGAAAGGTCCTGACTCCTGTCTGCGATATTGACATTCCATGTGAAATATGAAATAGTGAAAACTGATTTTGATTTCGACAATGACACCGTTGCCGCTTTGTTTTTATGAGCCCTCTGCCGTTCCTGCACCTGTCGGTTCCCATGAACGGCAAGGAAGAAGGAGGTCCTCCATGGCATTTAAATCCGATATTGAGATCGCACAGGAATGTGAAATGAAACAGATCACCCAGATCGCGCAGGCGGCCGGGATCGATGAGCAGTATCTGGAGCAATACGGAAAATACAAGGCAAAGGTCGACTATCGTCTGCTGAACGATAAAAAAGACGAGCCCGACGGCAAGCTGATCCTGGTCACGGCCATCACTCCCACTCCTGCCGGCGAGGGAAAGACCACCACATCGGTGGGCCTGACCGACGGTCTGAAGCGGATCGGCAAGAGGGCGGTGCTGGCCCTGCGGGAGCCCTCTCTGGGCCCTGTTTTCGGCGTGAAGGGCGGCGCTGCCGGCGGTGGCTATGCACAGGTCGTTCCCATGGAAGACATCAATCTCCATTTTACGGGCGATTTTCATGCGGTTGGCGTTGCCAACAACCTGCTGGCAGCCATGATCGACAA
>JABUTE010000273.1 GCA_021443825.1 Bacillota bacterium | reverse complement strand
CATGGCCGCCTCTTCCTCTGTAGGTAAACTTCAGCTTCTGGCCGCCCACCGCCGTGATGCAGACGCCGCCGGGGCTGGTGCCGTCGATGGAAACAAGGCCGTCGATCTGAGCTCCGCTGTCTTTGAACAGCTGCCTGGTGCCGCGAAGATCGCCTACCGATTCTTCCCCCACGTTGCCTACGAACCAGATGTCGCCCAGACCGCGCACGCCGCAGGCTGTCATCGCCTTGGCAACGGCCAGCACCTCTACCATGCCGCGGGTATCGTCGCAGATGCCGGGAGCCCAGATCCAGCCGTCTTCTTTGATGCGGGGCGTGCAGTCTACCTCAAAGCCGAAAACGGTATCCATATGACCCGACAGGATCAGAGTGGGGCCGTTTCCCGTGCCCTTCCAAAGGCCGATCACGTTGTTTACGCTGTCTGTGCGCACTTCGTCAAGGCCGATGGCGCTCATCATTTCGAAGAAGCGCTTTGACCGCTGTTCTTCGTGGTTGGAGGGCGACTGGATGGCCACCAACTCCAGCTGCTCGTTTAAGGTCTCCTGCTCGTGGCTTTTGATATGCTCCAGGACCTTTTGCACATCCGCTGCCGCAAGCAGCGCCTTCAGGGTTTCTGCATATGTTTCCATGGGAATTCCTTTCTGTCAGATCAACTGTTTATGCTTCGATATTATCATAGATTGATGAAAAGCGGTTGCTTTTTTTGGCCTTCGGCGGTAGTGTCTTCTTAACGGCGGCCGGCCCGCCTGCCGGTGCCCGAAAAGAAAAGGAGGATCCTATGAATATAAAAGAACTTTCCGCGAAATACAGCGCATATATCATCGACCGCAGACGCTATTATCACGCCCGGCCGGAGCTTTCCGGCAAGGAGGAACAGACCCGCGCCGCCATTAAAAAAGACCTGCAGGCGCTGGGCATTACTGAGATTGCGGAATGCACTGGCTGCTTCGGTCTGGCTGCCCAGATCCGGGGCGCAAAGCCGGGCAAGACGGTCGCCCTTCGCGCCGACATCGATGCGCTGCCGGTCTTTGAACAGACCGGGCTGCCCTTTGCCTCTCAGACAGACGGAATCATGCATGCATGCGGCCATGACAACCATATCGCCATGCTGCTGGGTGCCGCCGCGATTCTGCAGGAGCTTCGGACGCAGCTGTGTGGCACGGTGCGCCTGCTATTTCAGCCGGCCGAGGAATCGGGCATGGGTGCCGATCAGATGGTGGCAGAAGGCATGATGGACGGCGTCGACGCAGCCTACGGCGTTCATATCTGGGGAACTCTGGATGCACCTCTTATCGATTTCAGCGCAGGAAAACGCCTCTCGTGCTGTCATACCTTTACAATTCGGGTTGAAGGATCCTCGGCCCACGGAGCGGCGCCCCATCTAGGCATCGATGCCATTACCGTTTCAGCTGCCATGATCAACAACCTGCAGCAGATGGTATCCCGCATGAACGATCCCATCAACCCGCTGGTGCTGACCATCGGAACCATCAGGGGAGGCTCACGCTTTAATGTCATCTGCAACGAAGTGGTCATGGAGGGAACCATCCGCACCTTCTCCATGGGAACGGAGGTAGAGGAGCGGATGCGGCATATCGTCGCTTCCACCGCAGAAACCTTCGGTGCCCGGGCCGAGCTGCAATACCGTTACATGACCCTTCCCGTGATCAACAGCGACGAGCAGCTGCTGCGTCTGGCCTGCGACGCGGTGGAAAAGCTCTATGGTCCGGACTATCTGGGAACGCACGAGACCCTGATGGTCAGCGAGGATTTCAGTAAGCTTTGCGTTGCGGGCGTTCCCTATGTGTTCGGACTGGTGGGAAGCCGCAACGAGGCTACCGGCTGCACCTATACCAACCATCATGAAAAATACGATGTGGAAGAGACGGTGCTGCACAGAGGAGCCGCCGTTGCCGCCCAGTTTGCTGTCGATTATCTTGCGCAATAGCGCCCATATTGTCTTTTCAAATTTGCATATAAAAGACCCTGGCTGCTTTGAGCCAGGGTCTTTTTTGTAGTGAGAATCGAATAAACCTGCCGAAACAGATCGTCCGCTTATTTTACATAGGCATCCAGCATGGATTGGGGAGGTGCCTCGAAGCAATCGGGCACATCTCCGGCTTCAAGATATTCATAAGCCAGTGAAACCAGCGCCATGACACCGTACTTCATAGCCGTTTCATCCATGTCGAACCATTGACTGTGAAGTTCCGCGCCGCTTCCGTATTCCGGATTGGTAACACCGAGATTGATATATACTGCCGGGGCAAGCATGGCGTAGTGGCTGAAGGTCTCCGACGTCAGCTGGGGTTCAACCGGACCGATAATGTCTGGACTGATATCCTTCTGCAGGACCTGCCTGGTGAACTCTGCCAGCTTTACGTCATTATTTGTCGGGGGAACTCCTGTTGAAGTATCGGCCGCATTGATGACTTCGCAATCGAACTGTACAGCAGCAGCCTTACAGATCTTGCTCATTTCACGCATAAACGGCTCTCCGGCATTCTTGATCGAGAAGTATCTGGCGGAGCCTAAAATCACGCCTTCATCAGGAATGATATTCCCTTTGATGCCGGCATTGATCACGTTGATGCCGACCGTAATGGGCTCGTACGGATCGATATACTTCATGCGGATATCTTTAATTGCGGAAACGATCTGCAGAATGCAATCAATGGGATTATTTGACAGATCCGGCCGTGAGCCATGACCGCCTCTTCCTTTGACGGTAATATCAATAGGAATGGTTCCTGCTTCTTCACCGCCGATGCATACGCCGATCTTACCGACAGGATTGCGCTGATCTACATGCTGACCGAATGCCGCATCGTAATGAATGTTATTCTCAATGAGGTAGCGCATTATCTGCATAATGTTTCCGCCGCCTTCTTCACCTCTTTCAAAGCAAAGAATTACATTGCCTTTTAACTCATCCTTGTGGTCATTGAGGATCTTACCTGCAGTCATGAGCATGGATGTATGTGCGTCATGTCCGCATGCATGCATTACGCCGTCATTGTTTGATCTGCAGACACGCACGTTTTTCAGGTTCTTTTCCGGCTCCTGAATCGGCAGGGCGTCGATATCACCTCTTAACAAAACGGTTTTTCCGGGATGATCGCCTTTGATAAATCCAAGGATTCCGCCATCCTCGATCTCTGTATAAGAGATGCCGACTTCGGTAAGGAAATCCCTGATATACTCCAGAGTCTTGAATTCAACGGCGCTTAGTTCCGGATTTTCATGCAAGTGCCGACGCAGCTTTACATTGAGCTCATAGTTTTCTTCAACATATTTTCTGATATCCATAGAGATCGAAATCCTCCTTTCACGAGTATTACAGGACCTTTCCTTTAGTTAAGAAATACGGTTCCGCCTACGCCTACAGGAATATCGAATACCATCCAGAGAACCGCTACGACTGCAAACGCAACGAAATAGGCTGCAGCATACGGAATCTCATAGCTGAGGATGGTTCCCATGTTTGCTTTTTTGTCATACTTCTGAATGGTCGTCAGCAAGGCAACAAATACGGCGTCCAAAGGAGTGATCAGATTGGTGCAGCCGTCGCCCATACGGTATACCCAGAAGGTAAATGCAGGGTTGATATTGAGCCTCATCAGCATGGGAATAAAGATCGGTGCCATGATGAGGAACTTGGACATGCAGCTGGCCATGAAGATGTTGATAAATGCTACCAGCAGCAGGAATAAAATGATGATGAGCCACATGGGAAGATTTGCGGAACCAAGCAGTTCGCCGCCCTTGATACCGATGATCTGACCAAGCTTGGATTCAGAGAAGGCTCTGAGGAACTGGCCGATAAAGATCGCCATTACGATAAAGCCGGAAAGACCCTTTACCGCTTCGGTCATGAAGGAGATCACATCTCCGAATTTCTTGATCTGATTGGTATAAACACCGTAAGTTACGCCGGGAACGAGGAAGAACAGACCGACGAGTACATTCAGAGAGGATAACAGGGTGCCCTGAACCAGCAGGGAGCCGGTCTCATCGTTTCTGAAGATGCTTCCCTGGGGAATGCACAGAACAACAAGGACTGCAAGATAGATCAGCAGAGCCAGACCGGCCTTTTTCAGTGCCTTGCGCTCTACGTCAGTAACGGCAGAAGATGCTGCGCTGTCAAGATCTTCGGGGGTACCTTCGTATTTTCCCAGTCTGGGTTCAACAACCTTGATCGTAATGATGGTAGTTACAACCGTGATGACGATCGCATTGACCAGTAAGCCGTAATAGGCGCCGATGGCCGTTAAATCGTACTCCGGCATGAGAAGCTGTGCAGCGGAAATAACAACAGGTGTGAGTGTTACTTCACCGGAACCGGGAATGATCGTTGCCGCAAAACCTGCGGAAGAGGCCGCATAGCCGCAGAAGGCTCCTGCTAAGGGATGACGTCCCAGTTCATAGAACATGGCAGCACCGATGATCGGCATGATGATCTGGCATACATCGCCTGCCATTTTCGAGAATACACTGATGAAGGCGAACAGCAGAACGACCATAGTACCGTTCAGTTTGGATACACTTACGCGAATGAATGTTGTTAACAGTCCGGTCTTTTCACATAATCCGGTGATCGCACCCATGACGACAACAACGCCGAGAACCGGGAACGCCTGGAAGTTTTCTACAAATTCTTTCAGGAAAACACGGAAGCCGTATTTGCTGATCAGGTTTACAGGTTCGATCACATCCCCTGTTGAAGGATGAATTGCGGTAACACCGGCTATACTGCATACGAATGAAAGGACAAATACTATTAATGTGAGCCACAGGAATAGTACTACCGGATGCGGGAATTTAGCGCCGATGCGTTCTACAGCGCCCAGAAATCCCGAGTTTTGTTTCGATTTGGATTTCATAATCTACACCTCCTAAGAAATTGAAATAATTACTATTCAAGGCAATTGCACCATATCACTTTGCAATACCCCGTTTATTTAATTTTCAACCTTCCCAAATGGCAAAGTCAAGGACAAATAAGCGCATGGCCTTGAGCTCTAAAGCTGTAGCGCTCCCTTTTGCGGAATATAGATTCTTGTTATATATTCTTCTTCGTTCTTTGTTTTGCTTGATCCGATGATATATTCCTCTATGGATCTGTCTTCCAGTAAGATATTATGCTGCGCCGCGAAGGCTTCAAGGGCATCATAGGCCTTTGCCATACTCCGGTACGGACCTTTATGGATGCAGCTGACTGCTCGGAACTCAGGTAAGGTCTTTAAAGTGAATTCTCCGCTTCTCAGATCGTCGACAATGTTTCCGCTTATGGTTTCGACCAGATAGAAGAGCTCCAGATCGCCGACCACCAGCTCCTGATTCGACGGAACGAATTGCTTTCTGTATCCGCAATGAAAAACCGTAAAATGGGACATGGATACGGAGATCTTATTCCTTTTGACCATCGTAAGCAGCTGTGCTTTCCGTTCCGTTACAAGAATATCGGCATTCATAATGCTTTGTGCTCGGGTCGATATGATACGGCTTTGCGGAAATGTAACGATCTCTGTTTTGAGCGGTTCCTGCATAAGAATGTTGTTCAAAGCGATGATGGTGTTTGTGTTTAAAACATAGCTCTGATATAATTCCCGAATGCGCTCGCTCAGATGGACCGCATTTTTGTTCAGCTCCTCAAGGTATTTTGGTAACTGACGATTTGTAATAATCTTTTTGATATCGTCCAACGGGAGGTTCATCATGAACAGCTCATTGATCAGAATGGAATCCTCCAATTGATTTACGCTGTAGTACCGGTAGTCAGAATACTGATCTCTCTGCTCCGGGATCAACAGCCCTATTTTTTCGTAGTAACGAAGACGTTTGGGACTTATTCCGCTTTTCCTGGAGAATTCTCCTATCGTATATAGTTTTTGCCTCATAACGCTCCTGCCTTTCTTCCTCTTATCGAATCAGAGCAATCCTGCTATGACTTTTCCATAAGAAGATTTTCTCTTTCTGCCGATGTCAGATCCTTATACTTCAATTTGGTAAATAATGAAAGCAGCCCCCCCAGAGCGAACCATCCGATGACAAACAGCCACTCAACCGAAACAAGAGAGCTGGGGCCAAAGGGTAAATATACATAACAGGAGAAAGCAACGGAAAGGACCGCCAAAATCGAAATAAGTTTAAAATTGCTTACTTTATAGGGGCGGTTCAGTTCAGGCTGCCTGATCCTTAATACGATAAACGCTAATACGACCATAAGATACATGATGATCACGCTGAAGGAACTGGCGTTCACGAACCACTCCAATGCGCCCTTGCCAAGAAAACATGCCGCAACCGATATTGTACCGCACAGGATCACAGCGTTTGCCGGTGTATGATACTTCGGGTTCAATTTGCCGAATACGGCAGGAAACATTCTTGCGTTGCTCATCGCATAGATGCATCTGGCTGCAGCAAACAGGAATCCGTTCCAGCTGGTGACGATACCGAACAGAGCCCCGATGATACATATTTTACCCCAAAACGGAGATCCGAATGCATATGCCATCGAGTCCGCAACAGGAATCGTTCCGGTGGCTCTGACCGAATGGGGCGCCGACATGCAAGTGGCAAAAATCATCAAAACATACCAGGATGCCGCTGCAAAAATAGAAACGATCAGCAATTTGGGAATTTTCTTTAACGGAATATTCATTTCCCCTGCGGTTTGGGGAATGACATCAAAGCCTACAAACATCGCAGGAACCATCAACAGGGTTTTGAGAAAACCGGAACCGTTGGTGACCAAAGGCGCCGTGTTCCGGAAATCTCCTTTCACAAAGCTGCCCAGCGCAAAAATGACTCCGATAATAATGATAATGGCAGTCGATGCCGTTTGAAACTTTGCAACGACTTCGGCTCCCCGAATATTAATATAGATCAGCAGGATTGCTGCACTGATCGCCACGAGTACAGACGAAAAATACACTTCCTGGCCGCGGATGGTCCACAGGTAGCAGATTTTGGGAATCGGAACGATATAGTCGATCGCAGAAGAAAAAGCAGGTCCTTCCCAGGCGGCGACGCCAAGATAGGCAAAGGATGCTGCCAGACCGCTGATCACGGCAGGCCAGTATCCCATTGATTTATAGGCATAGACTATGCCCCCGCCGGTTGCAGGAAACATCGGCGTCAGTTCTGCATATGCCAACCCGATAAATACACTCATGATTCCGCCGACAACAAACGCAAGCATGGCGCCCAGCATTCCTGAGTTAAGGGCCCATGTGCCGGACAGCATGATCCACCCCCACCCGATCATTGTTCCGAATGCAAGCGCTAACGCATCCTTCGTCGAGAACGTTTTCTTTAACCCTCCGTTCATAATACGTACCATCCTTTCTATAAGTTGTATTAACCACTTATATTCAGCATATTTGTTCCTATTGGGGAAGGTAAAGTAGTTGGTGCGATCATTTTCGTATTAAGGCCATTATCTCATAAAAAAAGCTGCCCTGCAAAAGGGCAGCTTTTTGCTTTTATTTTGATCGTTGCGTGCCGGGCGGTTTGCTTCGCCTAGCGTACCTCTACCAGCTGGATATGGAAGTTCAGCTCCTTGCCGGCCATTTCGTGGTTGGCATCCAGGGTAATGGTGGTGTCATCCTTGGCGGTGACGGTGACCCGAATGGGTCTTCCCATCTGATCGCGCAGGTAGACCTGCTGGCCAGCTTCGATGTCTTCGGAGCCGGGCAGATCCTTGATCTCGAAGGTCATGATCATCTGCGGGTCGGGCATGCCGTAGGCTTCCTCGGGCATCAGGTGAACATCCACCTCCTGGCCGGGATCCATCTCCATAACGGCAGCATCAAAGCCGGGGATCATCATTCCGGCGCCGCAGATGAATTCCAGCGGCTCATTTCTGTCGTAGGAGGCATCGAACTGGGTGCCGTCGTTGAAGGTTCCTCTGTAGTGGACGACGCAGGTCTTGCCGGAATTCTTTCCGGGCAGCAGCTCCATGTGTCCGCCGCAGCCGCCGCAGCCACCGCAGCCTCCGCCGCAGCCGCTGCCGCAATCTCCGCCGCAGCCGCAGCCTTCCCCTTCTTCGTGATGGCAGTTGACGCCGTCGGATACCAGTTCATCGTTTAAAAAATCCAGTACGGCAACATCGGTATCGCCTTCGGCACCCGATACTACCTGAATGCCTGCCTCAAACAGCGCTGCCAGGGCTTCTTCTCCCAGACCGCCGCAGATGACCACATCTGCGTTCTGCGCTTCTACGAAAGCGGCGATGGCTTCGTGACCGGAGCCGTTGGTGTCGACCACCGTGTCAGAAACGATATGCCCGTTCTCGATCTCGTAGATCTTGAACTGAGCTGTTCTTCCGAAATGCTGAAAAACATTTCCGTTATCATAAGTGACTGCAATTTTCATGTCAGTTCCCCCTTGTATTTATTTGCATTTTATAATTGCACTTTATTATTGCAAGAAACGGCGCGGATTGCAAATGAAAGTTGTGCAAAGAGGGAAAGCAATGTTTCAGCAGAATCAATTTGACAGATATACGGGAGTCGGTGGTATTATAGTAGAGCTGATACAAATTCACAGCAGTTTGATAAGCATCCTTTGGTGCGGGCGAACAGAAATGTGCTGCAGCTGCCAGGGATGCTACGAACCAGCAACGAAACGATTCAGGAGGATATACTATGAAGATCGTACTTGCCGGTGCCTTCGGAAATCTGGGCGCCGAAATCTTAAAGGTCCTTTGTCAGGCCGGCCATGAGGTGGTCGCAGCCGATCTGAAGGAGCGCCCCGTCGAAGGAACCGAAGGAAAATATACCTTTGTATCCATCGATGCTACTGACCCCAAGACCCTGGAGGGTCTTTGCGAAGGAGCCGAGATCTGCATCACCACCATGGGTCTTACCGGCGCTTCTACCAGGTTCACCTCGTACGACATCGACTATCAGGGCAATATGAATCTCTATGCCGAGTGCAAGAGGGCCGGTGTCAAGAAGTTCAACTACATCTCGGTCATCTCGTGCGATGAACCGGGCGCCGAAAAGGTTCCCATGCTCCATGCCAAGTATCTGGTAGAGCAGGAGCTGAAAAAGGGCGGGCTGGACTATGTGATCTACCGTCCCACCGGCTATTTCTACGATATCGCCAAGGTATTCAAGCCCTATATCGATCAGGGTGAGATGCAGCTTCTGAAAAACTACGGCAATATCAAGGCAAATGTAGTCGACTGCCCCGACTTTGCCGCCTTTATCGCTGAGCATATGACCGATACCAACGCCACCTATTGC
This sequence comes from Bacillota bacterium, assembly GCA_021443825.1. Taxonomy (GTDB): domain Bacteria; phylum Bacillota; class Clostridia; order Peptostreptococcales; family Anaerovoracaceae; genus RGIG2707. Next base: position 5,040 of record JABUTE010000273.1, on the reverse strand, counting down.
GTCGGCGGAAAAGAGACCTACACCTATATCGAAATGGCAGGCATGTGCTTTGAGGCAGCCGGTAAGCCGGTCAAGATCAAATGGCAGCCCGCCTGGCTGTTCGGCGTGCTGGCCAATCTGCCCAAGATCAAAAAGGCCGGAAAGCACGATATCATTCTCTTCTCCAAGTGGAGCTTAAGCCACGATCTGGTGGGCGATACGGTCATCGGCGAAAAGAGCTTTGCCGAATATATCCGTCAGTATTTCGGAAAGTAAAGGAGGCCGGCGATGGTATTTCCTTCTCTTTTCTTTATTCTTGTCACGGTATCGGCGGTGCTTTGCGCCGTCGGCTTCTACCGGTTCATCTGGTTTCTGTCGGTAGGCTACGGCCTTGCAGTGGCCGGCTGCGGAGCCGCCATGCTGATCGCAGCCCTGATGCAGGGCGGCGCGGGCCTTGCCTATCTGCTTCTCTGCCTGCTCTTTATCGTATACGGATGCCGACTGGGTCTTTTTCTCTTGCTGCGGGAGCTGAAAAATGCCGCCTATAAAAAGACGCTGGATGCCCAGACAAAGCCGGTTCCCTTCTTCGTACAGGCGGCCATGTGGGTGCTGCTGGCGTTTCTCTATCCCGTTCAGGTATCGCCTGTCATGTACCGCCTGACCAACGGCATGGCAGAAAGCAGCGATGCCTTCGTCTGGATCGGTGCCGTTGTTATGCTTCTTGGCATCGTGGTCGAGGCCACTGCCGACAAGCAGAAATCGGCGCAGAAAAAGACCGATCCGCATATGGCTGCCACAAAGGGCCTGTTTCAGCTGTGCCGCTGCCCCAACTATTTCGGCGAGATCCTGGTATGGACCGGCAGCCTGATCTCCGGTATTTCTGCCTTGCAGGGCTGGCAGTGGGCCATCGCACTTTTGGGCTACGTGTGCATCGTCGCTATCATGGTCAGCGGCGCCAAGCGGCTGGAGGTGCGCCAGAACAGGAATTACGGCCATCTGCAGGCCTACCGGGATTATGTGGAAAAGACTCCGATCCTGATTCCCTTCGTTCCCATCTATCATCTGGTAAAAGAAGAAAACTAGACCGGTGCAGGCGTTGCGGTGCATTTCGCGCAAGCAGCCGGCCCGAAGGTTCACGAAAAAGAAGATCCGGCATCTGCCATTGCAGCTGCCGGATCTTTTATGCTTGACGTGAGGAGAGGCAGGGTGCCTCGGTTTTTTTGCCTTACTTCTGCTCTTTTACGATGAGCACCGTAAAGTAGCCCGACTTGTCGGGAAGCTCTTCTGAGGCAGCGATGAGACGCTGGTTCTCCATGCCGCAATTTTCCACAAGGGCGGCAGAAAGACCTCGCTCCTTTAACGCGGCCTTCGTCTCTGCCAGGTTGTTTTTCATCAGGATGCGGGTGCCCGGGTAATCCAACCCTTCTGCCGGATTGTAGGTTCCGGGAATGATGTGAAGCTCGGTGCTGTTTTCGCAAAGAGGCTCCTGCAGGGCCGCGGCAGCCGCGCAGAACGAGGGCACGCCGGGAATGATCTCGGTGGCAAAGCCCATCTTGCGGATCTTCTCATGAATATAGAAATAGGTGGAATAGACCGACGGGTCGCCCAATGTCAGAAAGGCAACGTTTTTTCCGGCGGTCAGCTGCTCTGCCACCAGCCGGGCGCCGGCCTCGTAAGCAGCGGCAAGCACGGCCGCATCCTTCGTCATGGGCATATCCACCGCAAGCAAGGGCTTTTGCCCAATGGCAGGGTCGGCGCCACAGGCGATCTTATAGGCGGTGCAGCGGGCCGGATCCTTTGCCGGAATGGCGACCGCATCGCAGGAAAGGATGGTCTTCAATGCTTTGAGGGTCATCAGCTGAGGGTCTCCCGGACCGACGCCGATGCCGAATAAGGTTCCGTGGTTCATAAGGGTTCTTCTTTCTCTTTGTGTTATTTTATTTATGCGCGCCGGCGTCTTGCCCCCGCATGGCGCGAGGGTCTGCTTTGGATATACCGCCTGCAGTGTCTTGGCCGCAGAGCAAAGACCTTTTGCGGGAACGACCCTGCTATTATACCATAGGTGCGAAAAAAGTGGCAGGCCATGCGATTATTGTTTCCGGATGCTTCCGAGCCTGTTCCTTTTGCATCTTCGTGCTATAATAATAAATACGCTATATTATAGGAACGACAGGAGAGGATCTCTTATGAACAGGACCATTACCGTAAAGGGCACAGGAACGCTCACTGCCCCCGCCGAGCTTGCTGCCGTCTTCGTATGGGAGCTGGTGTAGCCATGGTGCGCACGTCCACCTGGATCAGGCTGTTTCTCGTGCTGCTCTGCTGCTTTGGTGCCGCAGCGTTTCTGCTGGCGCAGCAGCAGACGGAAGGGTGCATCGCCCGCATCGAGCAGAACGGCAGGGTGATCCGGACCGTCGACCTTCGGGGGGTGACCGCGCCCTATGAATTGGTGCTCGAGGCGGAAGACGGCGGCTATAACACCGTTCAGGTATCGCCCGGCTCCATCGCCGTGATCGCAGCCGACTGTCCGGACGGCATCTGCGTGGCCCACGGCGCCATCAGCAAAAGCGGCGATCCCATCGTCTGTCTTCCTCACCGGCTGATCATCACCATCGAAGCCGCAGAAAAAGATGCGGTGGATTCCGTATCCCAATAGGGGGCTTTTATGACCACAAAAAAACTGACCTATATGGCATTGCTGACGGCGGTGGCTCTGATCATCTTCGTGATCGAGGCGCAGATCCCTTCGCCGATCCCGGTTCCCGGGGTCAAGCTGGGCCTTGCCAATATCATCACCGTGTTTGCCATGTTTCGCTTAAAGCCGAAGGAGACCTTTTTGATCCTGGTGTGCCGCATTCTTTTGGGGGCCGTCTTTGCCGGCCAGATGATGACCCTGCTCTACAGCTTTTGCGGCGGCATGTGCTGCTTTTTTCTGATGCTGCTGATGCGGCGCATCGTAACGGAAGAGCAGATCTGGGTCTGCAGCGTTGCCGGGGCCATGGCCCATAATCTGGGCCAGCTGGCAGCAGCCATGGCAGTGGTAAAGACCTTTGGACTGATCGTCTATCTGCCGGTGCTGATGGTCTCGGGCATGCTTGCCGGCGCCTTTACCGGCTTTTGCGCCCAATATCTGTTAAAGCACTTGAAAAAGCTCGGAACATATTGAGAGTCTATCCGAAAGACTTCACGAATTCCCTTAATAAGCATGAAAAAAGCAGCGTGTAAGGCCTGACCGCCCGAAGACGCTGCTTTTATTATGCATTAAAAAAGGCTTTTGCGCAGGGCAGCTTCCGAAAACTGCCTATGATCTTTTGCGGTTTTTGGCAGCGGTGATCGCCGCCGTGACCGCGTAGGTGAGCAGAAAGGCTCCTGCCGAGATGCCGGCCTGCAGATAGACCGATTGCGGCGGATAATCCCAGAACAGGCGCAGCTCGATGAGAATAAAGAGCAGGGGCATGGCCGATTCTGCCAGCTCCAGAAGAAAGGCTGCTGCCGTCCAGAGAAGCTTGTCTTTGCAAAGCAGGCGGCAGCAGATGCCGCTTGCGGCAAACAGAAGGGCGGGAACCAGCCCCGACAGGGCCACCACGGTGCGAACCACCAGCAGCCGGTCCTGGGCATAATCGGTGATGGCAAGGGCGGCGGCGGTGACCAGCAGCCACAGCAGCAGAGAGCCCAGAAGAAACCGAACCGGACCTTTGTTTTCTTTTAAGCATTCGTAAAGCTTTTCCATATATCCTCCAAAGAGCGTCGTTTCATGAAAACCATTTTATTTTAGCACATTGCGTTTTGACGGAAAAGCCGTTGTTGTATTATAATAAGCTGTCAAATTATGTGTGATCCGAACGCCCGCATCGGCGAAGACCGTTCAATGGAGAGGTTTTCTGCCGGGCCGGCACTTTGGGGAGGTCTAAATGAACAATGTAAAAACCGTTTTTCTTTACGGAAGCGATACAGAACATACAGCGCAGGTGATGCCCCGGCTTATCAAATGCCTGAATGCCGCAGATATCTCTGTTTCCGAGACGCTGGACGAGTCAGTGGATCTGATCATCGTCGTCGGGGGAGACGGCACCTTTTTGCGGATGCTGCGCGATCACTCCTTCCCCAAGATCCCCATTGCCGGCCTGAATACCGGTCACCTGGGGTTTTTCATGGAATACATGCCCTCGGAGCTGGAGTGCTTCGTGCTCGATATCAAATCCGGTAATTACAGCCTTCACGACCTTTGTCCGGTGGAGACGATCATCTCTGCAGACGGCCGCGTCGACCGGATCAAGGCCATCAACGATGTGGTCGTCAAGAAGAATGCCTCTGGCATCGTTCATCTGAACCTGGCCATCGGCGCCAATCATATCGAGCGCTTTTCCGGCGACGGTCTTTTGATCTCCACCCCGGCGGGCAGCACCTCCTATAACTATTCGGTCTACGGCGGCATCGTCGATCCTCGGGTGCGTGTGCTGCAGGTGACCCCCATTGCGCCCATGAATACCTCGGCCTACCGGTCCTTTACCACCGGCGTGATCTTGCCGCCCGATCTGAGCGTCATGATCGAGCCTGAGGTCAAGGGAACTCCGGGGCTGGTGATCGTCGACGGCGCCGAATACTGGTACGACCACCTTCAATCCGTCGAGACCGCATACCTTAAGGAAACGGTGCGGCTGGTGCGAAAGCCCGATTACGAATACTGGACCTGGGTCGCCCAGAAGTTTATCTAAGAAGACCATGGCAGAACGCATTACCTACACCCTGACGGCCGAAGACGAAGCCCTCTATACGAGAGAGATATTGCAGCAGAGGCTGCACTTTTCCGGCCGTCTCATCAAAAAGATCAAATACGAGGGGCAGCTGCTGCTGGCGGAAAAGCCGGTGCGCATGCGAGATAAGGGCAGCGCCGGCGATATTCTCACCGTCGTCTATCCGGAGGAATCCAGCTACTTTGAGCCGGAAGACATTCCCGTTCGCATCGCCTACGAAGACAGCGATCTGCTCATCTTCGATAAAGAACCCTTTTACGTGGTCCATCCTACGAAGAATTATCAGACGGGAACCATGGCCAATGCC
>JABUTE010000024.1 GCA_021443825.1 Bacillota bacterium | reverse complement strand
TATGTAAAAAGCCCTGAGCGAACATTCATACTAAATGTTCACCCAGAGCATATAACTCCCGCGGCCGCCTTTAATTTCTTAGCGTGGCGCGCAGGTGGTCGAAAAACATCTATTCTCGTTTTCGTGATCATACAGTCTTTTGTTTTTCTTGTTTACGTGATAATATATGGTCATATTATTATCGTTTTCGTGGAGGCGCGTATGAAAAGGAAAATATACGACAAACTTCTTTCATGGAAAAATACGGATTCAAACAGAACAGCACTTCTTATCGACGGCGCAAGACGAGTCGGAAAAAGCTACATTGCAGAAGAATTTGCAAAAAAAGAATATCGATCCTACATACTGATCGATTTTTATCGTGCCCCGCGAGAAGTGAAAGATTTGTTTGACAATTACCTTAATGATCTCGACACTCTTTTCCTGTATCTGTCTGCAATCTATGATACCAGGCTTTATGAAAAGGAATCCCTGATCATTTTTGATGAAGTACAATTCTATCCAAGGGCACGTGCCGCTATAAAATACCTTGTCGCAGACGGCCGTTATTCTTATATAGAGACCGGCTCGCTCATGTCTATTCGAGAAAACGTGAACGATATCATGATTCCGTCGGAAGAGCGACATCTCACTCTGCCCCCCATGGATTTCGAAGAATTTCTGTGGGCGATGGGAAATGATACATTGATGGATTTTATCCGCATGCGCTTCACCGAAAAACAACCTATGGGACAAGTCATGCACAGAAAAGCGATGGACTATTTCCGCCAGTATCTGATCGTCGGGGGCATGCCCCAGGCTGTTCAGGAATTTGCTGCTACCAGAAATTTCGACAATGTGGACCAGATCAAGCGCGACATATTAGCTTTGTATCGGGCAGATATCAGCAAACATGCAAAAGGTTATGAACGAAAGGCGGAAAGCATTTTTGATGAGCTTCCCGGCCAATTGCAAAAGCATGAGAAGAAATTCACATTATCCTCTTTAGGGCGAAGTGCCCGTTTACGGGAATATGAAAGTGCTTTTCTGTGGCTCGAAGATGCCATGATCACAAATACATGCTGGAATTCGACCCAGCCGACCATCGGACTCAAGTTAAATCGAGATCACGCCACTATGAAACTGTACATGGCTGACACCGGTCTGCTCATCAGTCATTCCTTTGATGAAAACGGTCTGGTAAGCAATGAGATCTATAAGAAGCTTCTTCTTGGAAAACTCGAGGTGAATGAAGGCATGCTGTTCGAAAATATCGTTGCGCAGATGTTGACCGCTTCCGGGCACAAGTTATACTTCTATTCAAATCCATCGCGAAACGATAAGGAGCAGCGCATGGAGATCGACTTTCTCATTGCCAAAAGCAAAATAACGAATCGACACAATATTTCCCCGATCGAAGTCAAATCCGGAAAACGCTATACCTTGTCTTCTATCAATAAATTCAGAAAACAGTTTCATGAGCAGGTCGATGTCGGATATGTACTTCACACAAGCGATTACCGATCCGAAGATGGCATTGAGTATCTACCGGTATATATGACACCGCTATTGTAGTTAATTTCTCAGCGTGGCGCGCAGGCGATCGGGCTTCAGCAGCAGGTCAAGCGCGTCCACCGGCGAAGAGACGATCACATCGGCATGGGCCGCCAGCTTGCCGCAAAAGCCTTCTTTTTCCATGACGGCAACGGAGATCTCCGATGCATCGAACATCTGAATGTCGTTAAAGCCGTTTCCTACCGCAAATACGCCCTCGCCCAGCTCCTTTACGATGGCCTCCTTGCAAAGGGCAGCGCCCTCTCTCGGAAAGGTCCAAATCTTCAGCGGCAGATGACCGCATTGCTGACGCACATTGCCGTAGGTATCGGCGGTGAGAATGTAGATATCCGCATGCTTTGCAAGCCTTCGGATCGGCTCCTCCAGGCTTTGAAAGAACTGCCCGTCTCTTGCGATGGTGCCGTTGTAATCAAGGCAGATGCTTTTGATGCACACCGGCGCATCTCTTCCGGGAATCTCGATGGTGATCATGGTTATCCGATCCTTCCTGATAAGAATTCTTTTGTTTTTTCGTGCCTGGGGCAGGCGAACAGCTCTTCGGCGCTTCCCTCCTCCAGCAGGCTTCCCTCATATAAGAAAAGCACCTTGTCGGCGATGCGCTGCGCCTGGGCGATGTTGTGGGTCACGATGACAACGGTCCGATCCTTTTTCATCTGCAGGAGCAGCTCTTCGATGATCTGAGTGTTTTTAACGTCCAGCGCCGAGCAGGGCTCATCCAAAAGCAGCACCTGCGGATCTACCGTCAGCGCTCTTGCGATGCAAAGGCGCTGCTGCTGCCCGCCCGAAAGCTTCAAGGCGCTTTTTTTCATGTCATTTTTTACTTCTTCGTAAAGACCGGTGGCTTTCAATACCTCTTCGGCCCGGGCCTGCAGCTGGGCCTTCGTGGGATGACCGAAATACAAAGGGCCGTAGGTCAGGTTCTTATAGATCGAAAAGGGAAAGGGCGACGGCGTCTGAAACACCAGACCGATGCGTCTTCGCAGCTCTTCGGGGGAAATGGTCTTCGTATCGGTTCCGCAAAGCAGCACGCTGCCGCTGACAGCAGCGCCCGCCTCCTGCCAAAGAAGCCCGTTGATCGCCCGCAGCAGCGTCGATTTTCCGCAGCCGGAGGGGCCGATGATGGCCGTGATCCGATTTTCCGGGATCTCTGCCGTAATGTTTTTTAAAGCCGGCTTTCCGTCGTAGGAAGCGCTCAGCTGCTGAATTTTTATGATCTGGTCCATTGCGAGGAACGCCTCCTGGCGTAAAGAGTGGCAAGGATATTGCTGATCAAGATCAGCGCCATCATCACAAATGCGGTGCCGAAGGCCGTATCAAGGGAGGTGGCTCCCTGGGCAATCAGCAGATACAGATGCAGGGGCAGTGCCATGGCCGGCTGCAGCAGGCCGGTAGGAACCTTGGCAAAGGCGACGGCACCGGTGAAGATCATGGGCGCAGTCGCGCCCATGGCATAGCAGGCACCTAAAATGATGCCGCTGACCAGCTCGCCCCGGCAGGCGGGAAGAACGATGCGGCTGACGGTATAAAAGCGGGAGCACCCCAGAGCATACGACGATGCGATCATGGACGGGGGAAGCTCGCGAAAGGCTTTTTCGGCCCGCACCTCGATAAAGGGCAAAACCATGATTCCAAGGGCCATGGAAGCCGATAAAATGCAGCGGCCCCATTGCAGATCGCGCACGAACAGGCTGTACGAAAACAGGCCCAAAACGATGGAGGGTATGCCGGCGATGCATTCGATGATCATCTTGATCACCGTTCCCACCACCTTGCTTTTGCAATAGAATACCACGAAAACCGCAGCTGCAACAGCGGGAATACCGCCGATCACAACAGCGGTCAGGGTAAAGGCAAGGCTTCCCATGATGGCCGGAAAAATGCCCCCCTCCATGCCAAGCACCGCGCCTGCGGGCGCTTTGGTGAGAAACTCCCAGCTGACGGTCTTATACCCCCTTGCGAACACATACAGAAACAGAAATGCGATGATGGCCAGCACTGCCGCCATGCTGCCGTAGGCCCACAGGCGGATCAGTTTATCTTTTGTTTTCACGGGCTACACCTCTTTTTCCAGAAGACGCTTTCGAAGCAGCGAAATGGCGATGTTGATCACGAACAGCAGCAGCATCAGCACCATGCTGGCCGCATACAGGGCATGGTAGTGGTCGCTGCCGTATTCGGCCGTGCCCATTTCCAACGCGATAACAGCGGCGATGGTCTCGCCCTTGCCCAAAAGCCGGGGAAACAGATTGGCATTGCCCATGACCATCATCACCGCCATGGTTTCGCCCATGGCGCGGCCCACCGCCAGCACCATGGTGAGCAGAATATTCTTCCAGGCGGCAGGGATCACGATCTCAGCCATGGCATGCCATTGGGAGATTCCCATGGCATCCGATGCAGGCATGTAGCGATTCTTCATCTTCAGCATGGATTCGCTGCAGCCCGAGATCAGATAGGGCAGCAGCATGATGGCCAGCACGATGGCAGCCGCCAGCACGCAGGAGCCGGTGCGCACGCCCAGCTTCATCATCAGCTTTAAAAGCACCACGATGCCGATAAAGCCGTAGACCACCGAAGGAATGCCTGCCAGCAGATCGATGACCGGATACAGCAGGCTCCGCTGCCGGTCGGTGGCAACGCAGCTTAAATAGACCGCACAGCCCAGACTGAAGAACAGTGCCAGCACCATGGCGGCAAAGGAAACATATAAGGTGCCCGCGATAAAATTGGCAATGCCAAAGGATACCGAGCCTGTATAGGCGATGGGCATCCACCGCTGTCCCAGCAGAAAGTCTTTGAGGCTGACCGTTTCAAACAGGGGAAGGGCTTCTTTTACGATGAAAAAGATGACAAAGGCGAGAGCTGCGGCCGATACGGCTGTCAAAGCCGCGATCAGCACCGTAAAAGCTCTGTCGAACGCTTTTTTCAAAGGAGTGCCTCCGGATACAAAAATAACTGCCTCCTTTTGCAGGAGGCAGCAAGGGATTCTCTTCGAATATTACTTGGTGAATGCAGGAATGTAGCCGTTCTTTTCAACGACGTCGAAGCCGATCTCCGAGAAGATGTAGTCGATGAAGGCCTGCTCGGAAGCGGAGATCTCATCGCCGGTAACGAACATAACAGGTCTCTGAACGGTATAGGTGCCGCTGATGATGTTTTCTTCGGTGGCTTCGATGCCGTCGACCTTCATGGCGAAGAGCACCTGCTTTTCGGCGTTTGCCTTGTTGTAGGCGCCGTAGCCTGCGTAGCCGATGCCCCACTTATCGTTGGTGATGTTGGTGGCCAGCTCGGTCATGGAAGCAGACTGGGTGGCAGAAGCGACGATCTCGCTGTCGCCCATGATGGCCTTCTGGAATACTTCATAAGCACCGCCGGAAAGGTCGCGGATGTAAACGTTGATGGTCTCGGCAGGAAGAGATGCTTCTACCTGATCCCAGGTGGTGATCTCACCGCAGAAGATCTTGCGGATGGTATCGGTATCCATGTCGTTCATAACGGAGCAAATGGGATTCTCCATATTGACGGAAACAGTCAGCGCGTCGCGGGCAACCACATATTCGCCGTAGTGCTCGCCCAGGCTCTCAACTTCCTTGGATTTGATGTCGCGTGCCAGCATACCGAAGTCGGCAGTGCCGTCGATGGCAGCAGCAACGCCTACGCCGGAGCCGCCGGGCGCAACATAGATGGAGATGTTGCTTGCGGGCATGGAGGCGTCGACCTTATCCCAGGTGACATAGGTCTCGGTGAACGAGGATGCCAGCGAAGACATGATGGGATACAAAGAGGTGGAGCCGCAGAAGAGGATCTGGGACTGGAACTGGGGTTCTGCCGGTTCTGCAGGAGCTTCTGTGGTGGTCTCTGCAGTCGTTTCTGCAGGTGCGGGAGCAGGTGCGGGTTCTTCCTTTGCGCCGCATGCAGCCATAGAGAATACCATGAGCATGGCCAGCAGAAGGGAAAGAGTCTTTTTCATTTTCGTCATAGCCTTTCTTGATAAATAATTTAAATGGATTAATAAGTGGTATTGGATTTTTTGATCCAGCCAACGGAAGTATATCATCATGCTTATTCATTTCAATTTAAATTCATTGATATATAATGCCTATTTATATGATATTTAAATATATGCTTTAGCGAGAGGGAAAACTGCAGAAAACGAACAACCGGTGGCTAAGCCTTGATCGAAAAAACAAAACCGGCCCGCATGGGCCGGTTTTATTGTGTTATCGTATTGGAGTTGCTCCTGCGATCGCAGCCGCTTACAGCAGCTCTGCGATCTGCACTGCGTTGGTGGCAGCGCCCTTTCTGATCTGATCGCCGCAGCACCACAGAGCGATGCCGTTGGGCAGAGCCATATCCTTGCGGATGCGGCCGACGAATACCAGATCCTGATCGCTGGTAACAAGGGGCATGGGGTAGATCTCGCTGTTGGGCTCATCGGCCAGCTTGACACCGGGAGCCGCCAGCATGGCAGCTCTTACCTCTTCTACCGTCAGGTCTCTTTCGGTGGAGAGGTTGATGGCGATGGAGTGCGATCTCATAACGGGAACGCGAACACAGGTGCAGCTGACCTGCATTTCGGGCAGATGCATGATCTTGCGGCCCTCATGAAGCAGCTTCAGCTCTTCGGAGGAATAGCCGTTTTCCTTTACGCTGCCTACCTTGGGGATCACGTTCATCGCGATCTGATGGGCAAAGGCCTTGGTCTCGGTGATGGGCTCGCCCTTGGCCAGCGCAGCCATCTGGGCATCCAGCTCGCGGATGCCGCCGATGCCGGCACCGGAAACAGACTGATAGCTGGCTGCGATCATGGTCTTGATTGGAGACAGCTTCGAAATGGGGTTGGCGGCAACGGCTGCGATGATAGTAACGCAGTTGGGATTGGCGATCAGGCCGTTATGCCACTTGACATCTTCGGGGTTGACCTCGGGAACGACCAGAGGAACATCCTTGTCCAGACGAAAAGCGTGGGAATTATCGATAAAAACAGCGCCCGCCTTCTTGATATGGGGAGCCATGGCCTTGGCGATCTCGTCTTCGGCTGCGCCCAGAACGATATCCATTCCGGCAAAGGCATTCTCGTCTGCCTTGCGGATGGTGATCTTTTCACCGGCGAAATCCAGCTGCTTACCTGCGCTTCTTTCGCTTGCAAGGGGAACCAGTTCGGAAATGGGGAAGTGTCTTTCTTCGAGGACCTTGAGCATTTCTCTGCCGACGGCGCCGGTGGCGCCTAATACTGCTACTTTGTATGCCATATTATTTTCTCCTTGTAATATATGTAATGAAATTAACGGTCGTTTGCCTTAGCAGAAGCTGTTATACAGCACCTTGATGGCGCCGTTCAGGTCTCTGTCGTCGACGCCCAGCAGAATGGTCAGCTCCTGAGTGCCCTGCAGCGCGAACTTGATGTTGATGTCGCTGGTGCCAAGAGCGCCGAAGATCTTGCCGGAAACGCCCGGTCTTCCGACCATGCGGCGGGAGATGCAGGCCACCAGAGAGATATTCTCGACCACGCTGACAGCGCCTGCGCCGCAGATATCCTCGATCTCCGCCAGCAGCGCGTAGATGTTCTGCTTGATCTCCTTGCGGGAGACGACGAACGAGAAGACATCGACGCTGGAGGTGGTGGATTCTACCTTAATCTTATACTTCTGGAAGACATCCAGCACGTCGGAGAGAATGTTCAGCTCGCTGCCGATGTTCTTGTAGGTGACGTTGAGGATGTTGAAGCCCTTTCTGCCGGTTACGCCGGTGATGTAGAAGGCGTGATCGGAGGCGTCGCTTTCTTCGAAGGATTCTGCGATCATGGTGCCGGGCTCCTCGGGGCTGTTGGTGTCTCTGATATTGATGGGGATTCCCTTTTCTCTTACGGGGAAGATGGCCGATTCGTGCAGCACCTTTGCGCCCATGTAGGTCAGCTCGCGCAGCTCGTCGAAGGTGATCTCGGGAATGGGGAATTCTTCTTCGACGATGCGGGGATCTGCCATCAGGATGCCGGGAACGTCGGTCCAGTTTTCGTAGACATCGGCATCAAGAGCCGCTGCCAGAATAGCGCCGGAAACGTCGGAGCCTCCTCTTTGCATCAGGGCCAGCTTGCCGTCGGGCATGGTTCCGAAGAAGCCGGGCATTACCACCTTGCCGCCGGCGGCATCCACAGCCAGCTTCAACGACTCGTAGGTCTGCTCGCTGTCGATGGACATATCGTAGTTGAAGAATACATGGCCGTAGGCGTCGATGAATTCGTAGCCCAGATAGCAGGCCATCATCTTTGCGGTGATGTATTCGCCTCTGGAAACGATGTAATCTTCGTCTTCTTCATCTTCATCGATGGCTCTTTGGATCTCTGCGAACTCGGAATCCAGGTCAAAATCGATTCCCAGCTCGTTGGCGATCTGGTAATAACGGGCCTTGATATTGGCAAGCACCTCGGTGTAATCGACATCGTACTTGATGTGAGCGCAGCACAGATAGAGCAGGTCGGTGACCTTGTTATCCTTATCGAAGCGCTTACCGGGGGCACTGACGACGACAGCGGTCCTTTCGGGATCGCTGAAAACGATATCCTTGATTTTAACAAACTGCTGAGCATCTGCTACAGAGCTGCCACCGAACTTAAGTACCTTCATGTTTTCTCCTTTACAAATAGTTCAGCTGCAGGTGGGGAACATCCCTCCACAATCAGCTCTTACTGATTCCACGTTTACATTGCCGCAGCAAACCTTACGTCTGCATTGTTTTGGCTTCCGGGAAATAACCTCCGGGAAGAGGACCTCTTTATTGTAGACCCTTCCCCATTTCATTATAACTTCTTCTTGCCGTTTTTAAAAACATTTATATACATTTTTCTGAAGAATTAGGAACAATTATTTTTCCCTTTTCGGGAATGTACAGCAGATACTTCATTTTGTATACTCGTGACATGACGGGAACGCAAAAGAAGGATTGAATTTTTGCCCGTTCTTGTTTATACTTTTTTTATCAATTATGTGTGGAGGTGTGTGCATACAGCCTCCCCGTGAAAGAGCATCCGATATCACCAATTATATAAACGTACGGCGTTCTTGTGCCGTAAGAAAGAGGGTAGTGACCATGTTTGATGTATTTGAAAAGAATGAATCAATCGTAAGATCCTATTGCAGAAAGTATCCTGTCGTATTCGACAAGGCTGTAAACTCTGAGCTGTTCTCCGCTGACGGCCAGCGCTATATCGACTTCCTGGCTGTTGCAGGCTCTATGAACTACGGCCACAACAATCCCTATATCAAGAAGGCAATCCTCGACTATCTCAGCGAAGACCGTGCCATCAACCTGCTCGACATGTACACCGTCGCCAAGGAAGAATTCCTCGACACCTACAACAAGATGATCCTCGAGCCCCGCGGCATGAACTACAAGGTCATGTGCTGCGGCCCCACCGGCACCAACGCTGTTGAGGCTGCCATCAAGCTGGCTCGCAAGAACACCAAGAGAACCGAGGTCTTCGCCTTCTCCGGCGGCTATCACGGCATGACTCTGGGCGCTCTGGCTCTGACCACCGACCAGGTATCCCGCGAGGGCGGCTGCGTGCCCCTCACCAACGTTACCCACATTCCCTTCGAAGGAACCCCCGGTGTCGATGCGCTGGGCTACCTGAGATGGCTCCTTTCTGACGACCACTCCGGCGTCGAGCTGCCCGCAGCCATCATTCTGGAGACCGTTCAGGCAGAAGGCGGCATCAACGTTGCCAGCAACGAGTTCCTGCAGGGTCTGCGCCAGATCTGCGACGAATACGGCATCGTGCTCATCTTCGACGACATTCAGATCGGCAACGGCCGTTCCGGCTGGTTCTTCTCCTTCGAAAGAGCAGGCGTTCAGCCCGATATGGTCGTCATCTCCAAGTCCATCGGCGGCTTCGGTCTGCCCATGGCGATCCTGCTGATCAAGCCCGAGCTGGATATCTTCCGCCCGGCTGAACACAACGGCACCTTCAGAGGAAACCAGCTGTCCTTCGTCGGCGGCACCGCTGCCATCAAGTACTACGTCGAAAACAAGCTGGACGAAAAGGTCAAGAGACAGGCGCAGATCATCGAGAACTGGATCAAGACCGAGATCATGCCCATGGACGAGCGTCTCACCTACAGAGGCATCGGCTTCATGTGGGGCATCGACTTTATCGACATCAACCCCAAGCTGGCCATCGAGTGCGTTCACGAAGCCTTTGACCGCCATCTGATCATGGAGGTCGCCGGCCGCAAGGATGCCGTTCTGAAGATCATGCCTCCCCTCACCATCAGCGACGAGCTGCTGATCGAAGGTCTGGGCATCGCCAAGGAAGCCATCATCGCTGCCATGGCAAAAAACAAGTAAAGACTTCGCTTCTGAAAGAACGAACCTTTTCAAGCCGCCCGCTGCATCCAGCGGAGCGGCTTTTTTACGGGTCGCGATCCGGCCGCCGCACTTGTTCTGCAGCGAAAATCGTGCTATGATGCGGTTTGAAGTGAGCAACATCCCAAAACAGAGGTGAAAGAATGAGAATCGTTGTAAAAGTGGGAACCTCGACCCTGACCTATTCGTCGGGCAGACTGAATATCCGCCATGTGGAAGAGCTGGTAAAGGTGCTGTCCGATCTGAAGAATGCCGGCCATGAGGTGATCCTGGTATCGTCGGGCGCCATCGCCATGGGCGTGGGCAAGCTGAACCTGCCCGGACGGCCGTCGGATACGCCCTCCAAGCAGGCGGCAGCCGCCGTAGGTCAGTGCGAGCTGATGAATGTGTACGACCGCCAGTTCTCTTTATACAGCCACACCATCGCCCAGATCCTGGTCAGCGCCGAGGATGTGCACGACAGCACCCGCCGCACCAATTTCGAAAACACCATGAAGAGGCTTTTGGAGATGGGCGCCCTTCCCATCGTCAACGAAAACGATACCGTTGCCACCGATGAGATCCATGTGGGCGACAACGACACCCTGGGCGCCATCGTAGCCTCCACCGTCGAGGCCGACCTGCTGGTACTGTTCTCCGACATCGAAGGGCTGTATACCGCAGACCCCAGAAAGGATCCCCAGGCAAAGCTGATTCCAGAGGTAAACGAGATCACCCCGCAGATCGAAGCCCTGGCAGGAGGCGCCGGCAGCGCCCTTGGTACCGGCGGCATGATCACCAAGATCCGGGCGGCAAAGACCGTGATGGAAAAGGGCTGCGACATGATCATCACCAACGGAACGAAGCCCGCTGTTCTTTATAACATCGTCGACGGAAAGCCTGTCGGCACGCGTTTTATCGGGAGAAGATAACATGACCACCCATGAGCTGCTGCTTGCGGCGCGAGAGGCAAAGGCCGCCCTTGCCGCCGCAGATTCCCAAACGAAAAACAACGCCCTGCATGCCATGGCAGATGCCCTTCTTTGCCGGACCGATGCCATTCTGGCCGCCAACCGGCTGGATATGGAGGCAGCAAAGGGCATCATCGCAGACTCCATGCTTGACCGGCTTGCTCTTACGGAAGACCGCATCAAGGCCATGGCGGAAGGCATCCGCCAGGTAGCGGCCCTTCCCGATCCGGTGGGCAGGCTGCTCAGCACCCATACCCGCCCAAACGGCATTAAGATAAGCAAGGTATCGGTTCCCATGGGTGTTATCGCCATCATCTACGAAAGCAGGCCCAATGTCACCTCCGATGCTGCGGCGCTGGCTCTTAAGGCCGGCTCTGCCTGCGTGCTTCGCTGCGGAAAGGAAGCCCACGCCTCGGCAGAGGCCATCGTAAAGGCCATGAAGAAGGGCCTTGCAGAAGCCGGTCTTCCGGAAAATGCCCTGGCCCTGGTAGAGGATACCACCCATGCCTCGGCAGAGGAGCTGATGACGGCAAGAGGACTGGTCGACCTGCTGATCCCCCGCGGGGGAGCAGGTTTAATCCGCCGCTGCGTGGATAATGCCACGGTGCCTGTCATCGAAACGGGAACCGGCATCTGCCATATCTATGTAGACAAAGCAGCCGATCAGGAAAAAGCACTGAACATCCTGGAAAATGCCAAGTGCAGCCGGCCTTCGGTATGCAATGCGGCAGAGGTCTGCCTGGTGCACCGGGATATTGCAGAAGCATTTCTGCCCCGACTGAAGGAAAGGCTCACAACCCTGCGCACGGCCGCAGAAAAGCCTGCGGTCGAGCTGTTTTTAGATGAGGCAGCAGCAGCCGTCATCGACGGCACCCCTGCCGGCGAAAACGACTTCGACCGGGAATTTCTCGATTACAAGCTGGCGGTGCATGTGGTCGCCGATGCTTCCGAGGCCATTGCACATATCGGCCTTCACTCCACCGGCCATTCCGACTGCATCATTACCGAAGATCCGAAGACCGCCGACGCCTTCGTAACGGCTGTCGATTCGGCCGCCGTCTATGTCAATGCGTCGACACGGTTTACCGACGGAGGGGAATTCGGCCTGGGCTGCGAAATGGGCATCTCCACCCAAAAACTGCATGCCAGAGGGCCCATGGGGCTGGAAGAGCTTTGCACCTACAAGTTCGTGATCAAAGGAGACGGCCAGATCCGGTAAGGGCGCCGCCGGCAGGAAAACCCTGTGCTGATAGGCTTTGACGCTGCACCTTCCGGCAGTCCTTGCTCCTTAAAACCATAAAAAAACCATGCGTTCTGTTTCAAACGCATGGTTTTTTGATTTTGGGGGTACGGGATCTTGCGCCGGCTACCAGCTGAGCTGGATCCGTTTGGTGTAGGGATGGCTGTAGGTGCTGATGTCGCGGCCGACGGATGCTTTCGCAGCCTCTTTGATGGAGGCAAGGTCGGCCTCGGCGGCAGCGAAGTCTTCTTCAAAGGCAAATTGCAGGATCATATGGTTTTCTCCCTCCGGCCGGCTGCGCAGATAGTCCTCGACCTGCGCCAGGGAATAATCCTCCAGCTTGAGGGTTGCCGGTTCGCCGTCCATCGGCGCTTTTGGATATTCGCAAAAGCTCTGGTCTACTTCGTGATCTTTGTTGATCTCGGCGTGCGACCGCAGGAAGTATTCGTAATTGACGGGGCGGTCTTCCCGCTTGCGGCCGAAGGTGGGATCCAGGTAATACCAGTTTTCTTCCAGCTGCACCATGTTCCAGATGTGGTTGTCGCCGGGATCGGCGCCATGGGGAAGACGCTCTCTGCCGAAGACCTGCAGCGCCGGAATGCCCTCCCGCAGGCAAAGAGCCTGCAGGGCCGATGCGTAGCCGGAGCAGACGCCTTTGTTTTTCACCAGAGAGTTATAGCAGCTTTGATCCCAGCGCAGCTCGTCGGTATAGACCACGTATTTGCAAAGATAGTCGTAGAAGAAGCGCACCTTTTCGCTGTCGGTCAGGCCGTCTGCCTCTGCGTGCAGGGCATCCAGTCTGTCGTTCAGCTCGCTCCGCTGCCTTGCCACCGTATCCTTATCACGTTCGGTATAAAAGAAGGTGAGCTGGTATTCATGGGCATCGCCCTGAGAGGGGTTCTCAAAGACCTTGGTAGATTCCATCTTGACCCAGAAGCAGATGGGGTGATCGCGGTACCAGCGGCAATAGATGTTGTAGATGCGATTTTCGTAATGGGCCTGATCGCTGGTAAAGACGAATTCCGGCTCCATGTTTTCGATGGCTTCTCCGATGCCGTTATAGATGGCTCGCTCCTCGTCGTTTTTCAAGGTGAGAAAGCCGTAATCGCTTTCGTAGAGGCCGTAATCGGGGCCTTGCGGCTCTTGCTGCTGCGGGGCTTGTGCGCAGCCCTGCAGAGCGGCAGCTGTCAGCAGAAGAGTCAGAAGAAGGCATGTGAGTCGTTTTTTCTTCATAGATATATTTCCTTTAAAAAAAGATGCTCAGCAAGTGAGCATCTTTGCAGATCTGATTTTGGGGAGCCTGCGCGTTATCCGAGGATGATCTTCTTTGCCTTGTCGGGGAAGAAGTATGCGGCGATATCGCTGACGTTATAGGCGCCGTAGTCGGACAGAGCGCGGTCGTCCATGAAATAGGCGCAGATAAAACGCTTTCCGTCGACGGTGGTCCAGTTTTCGTGGTTCCATCTGAGATATGCGAATTCGGGATCTTCGGGGCAGTCGGTCTTTTCAAAATCAAAGATCAGGTCGACCTGACGGTCGCCGTGGACCATTGCATCGATCAGCTCGTCTTTGGTCATTTCCAGATCGCACTTCTTTACAAAATCATTTACCAGCATTGTTTGCCTCCATCATTATATTCGGAATGAATCAACAAATTTATTGGATTACTTAATCAATATACCAAAGACGAAAGATTTTTTCAATACAGTACGCTTCAGAAAAGCAAGCGACGAGGAATACGGACATGTGTCGAGCATCTGATATCCTGCCTGCGCGTTCGTGCAGCAATGCACATCTGCAGGGGCGCGTTGCCGAACAGCGATCGGCCGGTTCGGGGGCGGTACCCCGGCAGCATTCGATCCTGCAGGCAGGGTGCTGCCGGAGCAGAGCCTTGAGCGAGCCGATTGAGCGCCACGGCGATCGGCCGCAGCGGCGCGGATAGTCGTTTGAGATTGTTTGAGCGAGCAGCCCACTTCTGATCGCGAATGCGATCAATGGCTGCAAGCGAGTTTCGAAAACGCCCGCGAAAGCAAAGCCGGAGTCGTATGGCGCTCACGGCGAAGCGAGCCGGCTTTGCGAAGGCACACTCTGCCTGTCTGCGGCAGCATTCGATCCTGCACGCATCAAAAAAACCGGAGAGCGTTATGCCCTCCGGTACTTTTATGCCTTGCAGCATTCTTTATTTACTTGTCGTGTGCCGCATTCTTCAGGATAACGTCGTGGGCACCGCCCTCCACGATGGAGGTGCTGGAAACTAC
>JABUTE010000090.1 GCA_021443825.1 Bacillota bacterium | reverse complement strand
GGAAGCATGCCTTCTTTCGAAAGACCCCGCTCTACGGATTCCTTCATATGATGCCAGATATCGATGAGGAAGTCCCAGATATCCTCGCCCTCGTTGATCTCGATGTATTCTGCCAGATCCACATGGCGAAACGCGCAGAAGCTGGCGATCTCAGCGAAGGAGTTTTCCAGGTAGACTTCTTCTTCTTCGATGCTCTTGTCGCTGGATTTTCTTCCGTCGATGGCGATATCGCCGCCGCCGATGGAGTTCATCCGCATGAAGTTCAGCTGTTCGTCGCCCTTATATGCATACAGGTCCATGGTATTGGGGTGCTTCATATCGGCAGGATCTTCCTTTTCGAAGATGACCTCACAGGGCACGGGAGCCATGGTGGTGATGATGGCGTTGTCGGTACCGTGGCCCTTGCCGGTCTTGGAAAGGGAGCCGTACAGATGGGCAACGAAGCGGTCTGCCTCGGGATTTTCTGCTTTAAAGATCTCGGCTGCTTTTGCGGGGCCCATGGTGTGGGAGCTGGAGGGGCCAAGCCCTACCTTATAAATGTCGCGGATCGATTTCATATTCTCTCCATTCGCCTGATTCGGCTTTCATCGTGCAATAGACATTCGGGTCTGTTGATGTTCAATTTTCGTCTGAAGTTATCATACCACAAAACAGAAAGCAAAGGGCATTATTTTTTACGGTCACAGGCCGCAGAAACGGCAAAAGCCGTCCGGCGCGGACGGCCGAACGGCTTTTGAGTGATTTATTCTGCAAGCATTTCTGCTTTTCAGCTCAGGTTATCTTCGGAGCAGCTCCGCCAGCAGGTCGATGGCAGCCTCGTCGCTTTCGAACACGCCGAAGCTGAAGTTTTCGACCACATTGGAATCCGCCTTAAAGGTGTCTTTATAAATGTAATGACTGCTGGTAAATTCGTCCGCATACTGCTCAAAGTCGTAATCGGACGGATGGAAGACAGTGATCTGCACCGTAAAGGCGTTTCCGTAATAGGAGAGCAGGCGCTGTTCATACGAGCGCTTCAGCCAGCAAGTGCTGACGGTCTCGATGATGCGCTGCTTTTCTTCTTCCGTAAACTCGAAGACGCTTTCCTGCAGGATCTTCGGATCCATATCCTGCTCGCTCACCACACGTGTAGCATATTCAGCCGAGGAAATATAGATGGTCATATTCTTGAGATCGTACGATTTCAAGCGATCGATCATCTGCTCCTCGCGGGCCCGGTCGCTTTCCAGAATGACCTTCAGATCGTCGTCCTGCAAAAGCCAGGCCACGGGCAGGGTGTAGCTTCGGATCATGGTCCTGCCGTTGGTCAGAGTATAGTCAAAGCGCACGGAGGTCCAGACGGTATAGAAATTCTCTTTATATTCGATATATTCGATCGTGGAGGCTGAATCATAACCGGATTCCCACGATCCATCCAGGGCAGCCGGCTCGCTGACGATGCGCTGATGCAGGTGCAGAGCCTTTTCTACCAGATCCGGATCGGTCAGCTCTTTGAAGCCGGTATGGTTTTCGGTCAGCTGCACCGAGGCCACCTCCGAAGCCTTGGGAACCTTTTTCTCGATGCCCAGAGGATCCAGCACGAAGTAGCCAAGAACCAGCGACAGAAGAAGAACGGAGCAGACCAGGGGCAGCAGCAGCTCTTTCGTAAAGATGCGGGGCGTTTTGCGGATCACCATCTGCACGATGAGAAGAGTGATCAGCGCGCCGATATAGTAGGCGGAAACGGTGGCCTCGCCAAAGAGCGCGGCAAAGAAGATGCTTCCGATCAGCACCCCCAGAAGGCCGATGATAAAGGCCGCGGCATCGAACAGATAGCTGCTTCCGATGCGCTCGCCGGCGCGCTTTCTGCACAGCAGCCAGGCCGCCGCAAGAATCAGCAGCGCAACGGCCGTAAAGGCCAGCACCGAGCCGGCGAAGGCGAGAAGACGGTTTCCTTCCCCACTCAGAAGACTCCTTGCCTCCTGGCGGTAATAGACTGCCGGATGGGTAAACCGGTACCCGGCATCATCGCTGCACCAGCCGGTCATGTAGACCCCATAGAAATAGGTGCGAACGGTAAACAGCACCGTTGCCAGACCGTTGAGCATCATGCCGTTCAGCAGCGACATCACAGCGGTTCCGCTGATCATGGCAGCAAAGATGCAGATGCACAGGCAGTAAAAGGAGATGACAGCGGCGGTCAGCAGCCAGAGGCCGATGCCCGAAAGGGACCAGATGCGGCTGTAAAAGTCGGCAGCGGCTTCACTGCCGGAGCGAAGAACGGCCAGATCCAGCACCCGCATCAAAGCGAAGGTGAGGGCGGTCAGCACCTGGGGTGCAGCGCTCAATGCGCAGGCCGATGCGGTGCCGGTCAGAAACAGTTCTTTTTTTGTGAAAGGCATGGCGTGGATCACGCCGTTGCTGTTTCCCTTAAACTGATATTGAAAGACTGCCGTGCAGATCACCACCGGAAACATGCATTCCAGGACCAGAAAGCCTGCATTGTTATTGGACAGCATGGAGAGGATCTGATACGAGGTCGACCCGTTTCCGCTGAGCAGATCGAAGGGGCCGAATAGAAAATAGAGAAGAAATGCAGCGGCAGACAGGGGCCAGAAGCGTTTGATATCTTCTTTGAATAATGCCTTATTCATCTATCTCACCTCCATTTCGTGCAGAAAGATCTCTTCCAGGGTCATTCCCTCCAGCTCGCTTTGCAGCTGGTCGAGACGTCCCTCGAATTGGATCCTTTTGTTCTTCAAAATGCCGATGCAGTCGCAGATGCCCTCCAGCTCCCGCAGGTTGTGAGAGCTGATCAGCACGGTCAGCTGCCGGTCGGCCACGTCGCCGAGAATATACGACCACAGCTTTTTGCGCATAATGGGGTCGAGCCCGTCCACCGGCTCATCAAGGATCAGATAGTCGGGCGTGATGCTCATGGCCAGAATAAAAGCAGCCTGCTTTTGCATGCCCTTGGAAAAACGGCTGATGCGGTTCGTCCTTGAAAGTCCGAAATCGTCGCACATCGCATCGAACCGCTGCTGATCCCAGCGCCCGTGATAGACGCCCCTGTAAAACGACGCCATGGAATCCAGCGTATAATTGGACGGAAAATACAGCTCATCGGGCACATAGGCAGTCTTCATTTTTACGGAAACATTGTCGTATACCGGTTCTCCCCCGATGGTGATCTCCCCTGCATCGGGTCTGAGAATGCCGGTCAGCTGTTTTATCAGCGTGGTCTTACCGCTTCCGTTGATTCCGATCAGCCCGTAGATCGAGCCGTTGGCTACGTTCAGATCCAGATTTTCAATGGCGGTAAAGCCATCGTATTTTTTTGTGATCCCTTTTGCCTGTATCATTGCAAAAACCCCCTTTCTCTCATCCGTTTTTCAATACCTTCACGGATCATCTCTTCGGTCTGCCCCAGAAACACCAGCTGCTCCAGCAGCTCTGCGATCTGCTCAAAGACCGCCGCCGCCTTTTCTCCTGCCCCCTTGGGAATGCCGTCCATTACAAAGGCTCCCCTGCCTGCGACCATATAGATCCAGCCCTCCTGCTCCAGCCTGCTGTAGGCCTTCTGGATGGTATTTGGATTGACAGTCAGAATGGATGACATTTCCCTGACAGAAAGCAGCTTATCTCCGGGACTCAGCTCGCCGCTGATGATCATGCTCTTGCAACCGTCGACGATCTGCTCGAACAGTGATTTGCGGCTTTTCAGATCAAGCGTAAACATCTGAGTACCTCCTTTTGTAAACCAAGTGTACTATGACAGATAGTACACTGTCAACACCTAAAATAAGCAATAAAAAACTGCCGAAGGAAATTCCGGCAGTGGGAAAACGTCTGGGTATTCAACAACAATGAGGGTCTATCAATTTGAGGGTTGAATCTGAGGGCCTTGATTGCCCCTCAAAGATGTGGATGATTTTTAAAGAAAAAAGCAGGTCACTTTTGCGGCCTGTTTTTCCTTTCGCTATCATTAAATTATCAGCATTTTTGATTAACGATAGTAATCACAAGTGTTATTTACACAAATAATATTTAATAAACGCATATATACATATTTACACAACACAAATCGTATGATAGTATAAAGTCATAAAAAATCTATTGTGTCAAAAGATCAAAGGTAATTAGAAGAAGGAGGCGGACACTATGGCTAACATAAATGAATCGTACAGTATTCTTTATGGTAACGCTTATTGCGATGTATTTTGTAAAAATGTAGTATCTTATGGTTACTATCAGTCCTCAACAGGTCAAAGAAGCTTTTATTACATGGATCCCAATAACGGAGAACGAGTAACAACGTTTCCCTCATCCTCTTCAGCGACTGTGTACGTGCCTTTAGATGGTCATAATTATGCAGTACATTGTTACATTTATGCGTACTAAACGTTTTTTTTCGATTATCATAATCCTCCTGTCGGTTCTTTGCGGCTGTTCTGACGAGACCCAGCCGGCGATTCCCGGCTCAATGCCTTCTGACGGAATCAGTAATGTCTATATCGTCGATAACGAGTTCTATTATAGTCGAAACGACGGAGCTTTGTATAAGGTCTGCCCTGACGGAGAGGATGAACCGGTCGACCGTTTTTCGAATGGCAATGCGCCCCCGTCCGATCAACGGGAAGAGATTCCTGCACAAAACAACGAATCGAAGGTTCTCTATGAGGATGAGCGATTCCGCATCCTGAAAACGGAGACGGGACGATCTTTGCAACTGGAAGACCGTGCGGACGGTTCTCTCGTGTCTGTCTGTGATTCGGAGGATGAGATCCGATGCGCTGCAATCATCGGCGATATTCTTTACTGCATTTCCGATAACCGTCATCTGATGGAGCTTCCGGTCGATGCGGTAGGTAAGAGCGACCCGATCTGGAATGTCGATGCCGGAAAATATGTGTGGCTGCAGCCATGGAAGGAGAATGGCTTTTGCCTTCGCGTCGTAACGAAAAACAATGCACATTACCTGGAAGCCGTTCTTTTGGCTGAAGACGGCTCTCTCACCGGTTTGGGAGTGTCCGATGTCATTTATGAATCCTTTGGATCACTCCACTGCATAATCGATGGCGATTCCTATATCTTCGCAACCGGCACGTGCCCAAACGTATGCTGTGGTACGCGGTAAACCCGGCGTACCAAATGCATCTGCAGGGCGATATCACGGCCTCGAAAGGAGGATCATAAACAATAAAATCCCTTGCCGATATCTCGTGGCAAGGGATTGTTTTTATATATGAATGCCGGAATCCATGCGACCTCTGTCGTAACAGACAGCCATACGTTATCGTTTTACAGATCCAGATCGATGATGGCCTTGGATTCTACATATTTTGCGTAGTCGGTCTTCCAGATCTGGTGGGGCTGGCAGTCGGCCCAGACGTCCATGTCCTGAGGCTCAAGCTCGACCACATACATGACATCGTAGCGGTTTGGCTTATTCAGCAGGTTGACATGCATGTCGATCTTGCGGATCTCTTTATTCTCCAGGGCTCTGCACCAGAGCTCGTAGACCTCCTGCTGCAGGGCTTTCTTGTCTGCGACGGTCTCGTTCCACTTTACCATTACAAGGTGTTTCATTTAAAGCTCTCCTTTTCTTGCTTCGTCCGTAAGGGACTTCAGCTGTGATTTTAACTGGCGGCGTTTTTTAAAATGACAAAGCTGCTCATTGCAGTTCTCGCAGCGCAGCTTTTCGCTGGAGCCGTGCCAGAAGCGCTCCGGATGCATGGCATACTTCAATTCCCAGTTTATCAAAACGACACAGGATGTAAAGAACAAACTCCAGCTGAAAAAGTTTTTGATAAACAGCATGGGGGTGAACATCATAAAGTGACCCCAGTCGTAGATGCGGCAGTTGATGCAGCATTTGTTCTTCATGATAAGGGTCTGAAAGGGGCAGAAGAACAGGATGCAGATATAGTCCGACAGAAAATAGAAGGTGGTGGCCATGAGCAGATCGGCCTCATCCAGCAAGGAAAACAGATAGAGCACGCCCAGCACACCGTTGAGGCCCAGCCATACCAGCATCACCAGCCATGCCTTGACATTCTGATCGCGCACAAAGCGCATCAGCTCCAGCTCCGAATAGTCCTCCTCCTTTTTTTGAGGCGACCGGTAGGCCTTCATCATGGCCATGGAAAGCTTTTCTCGGGGAATCAGATGGCTGATCATGATGACCATGAAATAGACCCACAGCAAATGGATGATGGAAATATCCATGATGCGGGGCTGCAGAATGATCTGCCGAAACAGAGCCTTGTCTTTGATATAGAACGCAAATACCGCGATAAAGATCACCAGGCGCACGAAGAACTGCAGGTGGAACCGCTTCAGCATGATGGTCTTGGTCATTTTCGACAGGCTGTCTACGATGCGCTCTGCGAGCAGCTCCAGATGCTCGTTCTGCCGCTCTTTGGGGCTCTGGCTGCGGTCGTTATTCATGAGAAGCCTCCTGCTTTGGCCTGGTGATGGCAGCGGCGATGAAAAAACCGATCACGCCGGCGATCAGGATGACCGTATAGGCCTGATAGGCAGGATAATAGCTGCCGGTCTGGGCGTAGATCTTTCCGTAAATGACAGGAGACGCCGCGCCGATCACGCCGCCGATGGCATTGTACAGCCCGTATACAGAAGAGAAATGCTTTCTTCCGAACAGCATGCCGATGAGCAGGGTGTTGAGCACCGAATTAAGGGTCATGGCCATGCCGTAGCCGATCACAAGAAAGACCAGCGCATAGCTTCCCCTTGCTGCCAGCAGCAGGCCGATGGGCATAAAGGGCGACAGGGCGATGAAAAACTTTCCGGCCTTGCGCACCGTGAACTTATCGCACAGAAAGCCAGCCGCAATGCGGCCGATGGCAAGCGACAGCATATCCATGGACTGGACCTTCGTCGCCACAGAGGCATCAAAGCCGATATCGCAAAGATAAGGAATGACGGTGCTTCCCATGGAGACGGCAAAATTAAGTCCGATGACGAACAGCCCGTAAGCCCATGCACCCGGAAGGCGGAGCAGATCCTTTCGGTCGTAGCCCCAAAGATCCTCTGATGCGGCAGCGGAAGAGAGCTTTTGCAGTGCTTCTTCGTTTTCTGCGCCCAGAGCCTTCAGCCCCATATCCTCCGGCTTTTCGCGAAGCAAAAAGAACACGATAGGCACCATGACCAGCGAGATGAAAAACAGATAGAGCTTTGCCCTGTTCCAGCCGTAGCACTGGATCCAGCTGTTGACCAGAGGCAGAAGAAATACGCTGCCCAGGCCGCTGCTCATAAAGACAACGCCGGTGGCAAGACCGCGGTTTTCTTTAAACCAGTTGGCAATGACCAGCGAAAGGCAGAAGAAGCCGCCGGACAGGAAGGTGGGAGCATACAGCAGACCCAGCAGGTAGAGCTGCCAGGGCCGGGTGATAAAGCAGGAATACAGCGTAAGCCCCAGAAACAGCACCGTTCCTGCTTTGATGCAGTTCAGAAGGCCGAGCCTGCGGAGGATCTTGGTCGCATAAAACGATACGATGATCTGCCCCACCGACATGAGGGTATACATAAAGCTGAACTGCTGGCGGGTGATGCCGGTGGAGGTGCACATGGGAATATTAAAGGCGGTCATGGTATTGTAGCCGATGCCGTAGGTGATGAGAATGATCACCGAGCACATGGCGACGATGGCCCACCCGTAAAAGATCTTTCCTTGCTGTTTCATGAAAGGTTCCTTTCAACTTAAGGTTTGCGGAGGATTTCAAAACGATATCATTCTACAACTTTACAACGCATAAATCTATACTGTTTACTGCCGAATCTATAAAGTGTTTCCTGCAGCAGAACCCAGGCACATGCGCCCACCCATAGCAGAAGAACCTCTTCGCCTGCATCTGCCATCAAAAAAGCAGGCCCTCTGCCCGGTCTTCGGGAAAAAGCCTGCTTTTCATTCATTTTTCAGTCATCTGCGAATTACTTTTTTCTTGCGATGACTGCGATCTCGATCCTGCACTGCCCTGCCAGATCGACGCCGCCGTAGCAAAGGCGGGCGGGCACGTGGCCGGCGCTGAAGTGCTTCATATATTCGGCGTTCATCTCGCCTTTTTCGCTGAAGTCCTTCAGCAATACCTCGATGCGGATGATGTGATCCATATCGGAGCCGTAGCGCTCCAGCAGCACCTTCAGGTTATCGAGAACTGTCTTCGTCTCGAAGGCGATATCGCCGTAGACCTCTTCTCTGGTGATCAGATCTTCCGAAACCAGACCGGAGAGGAACAGCAGGCTGCCGTCGACGACGACCATGTCGCTGTAGGGGGCTGACTGATCGGCAGTAAAGTATACGTATTCGTTGGCCATGGTGCAGAAATCCTACTTTCTTGCGAAGGGCTTGCCGGAAAGAAGCTCGTAAGCCTCCTTGTACTTGCCAATGGTCTTTTCGATGACTTCTTCGGGCAGCAGATAGTCGCTGTCGGGATTGGCGGTGAGCCAATCGCGAACGAACTGCTTGTCGTAGCTGGGCTGGCCGTGACCGACTTCATAGCCTTCCATGGGCCAGAAGCGGGAGCTGTCGGGGGTGAGCATCTCGTCGCCTAAGACCACATTGCCGTTTTCGTCCAGACCGAACTCGAACTTGGTGTCGGCGATGATGATGCCTCTGGTGCGGGCATATTCGGCGCACTTCTTATAGATGGCGATGGTGGCATCCTTGATGGTCTTCGCGTAGAACTCGCCCTTGCCGGGATAAGCCTTTTCCAGCACCTGGATGGTCTGCTCGTAAGAGATGTTCTCGTCGTGATCGCCGATCTCAGCCTTGGTGGAGGGGGTGAAGATGGGCTCGGGCAGCTGCTGAGATTCCTGAAGGCCCTCGGGCAGACGGATGCCGCAGACGGTGCCGTCCTTGCAATAGCTCTTCCAGCCGCTTCCGGTGATGTAGCCGCGAACGATGCACTCGATGGGCAGCATTTCCAGCTTCTTGACCATCATGCTGTTTCCGGTGAACTTATCCTGACGGAAATATTCCGGCATATCGTTGACATCGGTGGAGATCATGTGGTTGGGAATGATGTCGCTGGTAAAATCGAACCAGAATTTGGACATCTGGGTGAGAACCGCACCCTTATCGGTGATCTTGTTTTTCAGAATAATATCGAATGCCGAGATCCTGTCGGTGGCGACCATGATGATGCTGTCGCCATTGTCGTAGATCTCTCTGACCTTTCCTTCTTTTACAGGCTTAAATTCCGTCATTTTTATCCTCCGTTGAATAGTGAAACGTTACGGTTACAAACGATGCGCTGCAAAAACAGTACAGATTATTTTCTCACAAGTATCCGTTCAAATCAATTGAATTATGACGATTTTTGCGAAAACGGATCACAGCATAGGCGGGATCCTTCCGTTCAGAGCGGCTTCCATGCCGGCCGCTGCCCGGATCAGCACCGGCTCGCTGAAGGCCGTACCGACGAAGGTGATGCCCATGGGCTGTCCGCTTTCGGCGCCCCGGCCTGCTGGAATGCTGACGGCAGGATAGCCGGAAAGAGGCGGAACATCGTTCCATCCCAGCATGACGATGCAATCCAGACCGTGCTCCTTTAAGCAGTCGTCCACCGCCTTGCGGCTTCTTCGAAGATCGTCTGCCCGCTCGTGAAGATAGACCGGCTCTGTCAGATTGCCGCTTGTGCAAAGCTGGGCATCCAGCAGAGTCTTCTGTCCGTATTGCAGGCAGCGCTGCGGATCCTTGTTGTTGTATTCGATGATCTCAAGAAGGCTCTTCGCGCCCGGATCGGTGCAGGAGGCAAGATAGGCATTGAGACAGCGCTTGAATTCATAGAGCAGAATGTTCGACTGCCAGCCCCTGGAAAGGCGTCCCATATCCACGGGAACGATCTCAGCGCCGGAATGGGCCAGGACCTCCCAGGCGTACTCGGCCAGGGCTACGAATTCCGGCTTATACCGGGCTTCGTCGGTGCGGGAAAGACCGATGCGCATGCCCTTTAAGCCGTCGGGCGTTGCAAACTTCGCATAATCGGTCAGATAGGGCTCGATGGCGCCGGTGGCCGGATCCTTCGGATCGGTTCCGGCAAGCACGGTAAGAAGCTGCGCCGCATCGGCGACCGTTCTTGCCAGAGGGCCTGCCGTATCCTGAGCGGTGCAGATGGGAATGATTCCGGTGCGGCTCACCAGCCCCTTGGTGGGCTTGATGCCTACGATGCTGTTGTAGTTGGCAGGGCAGAGAATGGAGCCGCTGGTCTCGGTTCCAACCGCGACGGTGCAAAGGTTGGCAGAAACGGCCGCCCCGCTGCCGGCACTGGAGCCGCCCACGTTAAGGTCTGCTCCGTAGGGATTGAGCACGGCGCCTCCTCTGGAGCTGAAGCCGTTGCGCATATGATCGGACATATAGTTGGCCAGCTCGGTCATATTGGCCTTGCCCAGGATCACCGCACCGGCCGCCCTCAATTTTTCGACGATAAAGGCATCCTGCGGAGCAAAATTATCCTTCAGCGCCAGAGTGCCGGCGCTGGTATGCAGCTTATCTGCCGTGTTGATATTATCCTTTAAAAGCACGGGAATGCCATGCAGCGGCCCCCGGGGGCCTTTCTGGGCATATTCTCTGTCCAGCGCCTCGGCCATATCCAGGGCATCGGGATTGACCTCCAGCACGGAATTGATCAAGGGCCCGGACTGATCGATATCGGCGATGCGCTCCAGATACTGCATGGTCAGCTCCAAAGAGGTCAGGCTGCCGTCGGCAAAGGCCTTCTGAACAGACGAGACGGTTGCTTCACATAATTCAAACATGACAGATCTCCTTTCGTGGGACAGAAATCTTCGAGGGAAGGAAAAACAATCCTGCGGCAATTGCCGGCAGAACCTCTTTTTCTGTCATTATATCGCGTTTTACGGCTCTTCGCTCTTCTTTTTCGCATTCGCGCACCCGCTGCAGGAAGAGCAGCTTCCGCAGCAGCCCCTGTCTTTGCGGTGAAGGGCAAGGCGAAGGGCAAACAGCAGCAGCGCTGCAATGAGCAGCAGCAAAAGCACATCGATCGGCTTCATAGAGACCTCCTCCTATCAGCCACCCAGCAGGGCGAAGGTGAGAAAGGCGCAAAGCCAGGCGATAACGCACTGCCATGCAACCAATCCTGCTGCCCAGCGCACGCCCAGTTCCCGTTTTACAGAAGCGACGGCTGCCACACAGGGCGTATACAGCAGGCTGAACACCAGCATGCTGGCAGCCTGTGCAGAGGATAAGGCAAGACCTACCCCATCTGCATAAAGCACCTGCAGACTGGTCACTACGCTCTCTTTTGCCATAAAGCCCGAGATCAGCGAGGTGCACAGCCGCCAGTCGCCCAGGCCAACGGGGCGAAGCAGCGGAGCAAAGCTGCCGGCGATGGCTGCCATCATGCTGCGGGAGGAATCCTCCACCAGATTGAAGGAAAAATCAAAGCGCTGCAGACACCATACGATGACGGTTGCGATGAGAATGACCGAAAAGGCCTTCTGCAGGAAGTCCTTCGCTTTTTCCCACAGCAGCTGCGCCACGTTCTTTGCCCCCGGCATGCGGTAATTGGGAAGCTCCATGACAAAGGGAACCGCTTCGCCCTGAAACAGCACTCCTTTATACAGGAAGGCTGCCAGAATGCCGACGGCAACGGCCAGCACATACAGGCCGGTCATGATGAGGCCGCCCTTTCCGGGGAAAAACTCGCCTACGAAAAAGGCATAGATGGGAAGCTTTGCCGTGCAGCTCATAAACGGGGTCAGCAGAATAGTCATCTTGCGGTCGCGCTCGGAGGGAAGGGTCCTGGTAGACATCACAGCAGGCACCGTGCAGCCGAAGCCGATGAGCATGGGAACGATGCTTCGCCCCGAAAGACCGATCTTGCGCAGCAGCTTATCCATCACAAAGGCCACCCGGGCGATGTAGCCGCTGTCTTCCATCAGCGAAAGAAAGAAGAACAGGGTCACGATGATGGGAAGAAAGCTGACCACGCTGCCTACACCTTCGAAGATGCCGTCGATGAGCAGGCTGTGAATGGCCGGATTGACGCCGGAAGCCGTCATAGCGCTGTCTGCCAGAGCGGTGAGGCCCTCCACCCCGGCCGCCATGATATTTTGCAGCCATGCGCCGATCACGTTGAAGGTGAGGAAAAAGGTGGCGGCCATAAGAGCGATAAACATGGGAATCGCCGTGTATTTTCCGGTAAGGATCCTGTCGATCCTTTCGCTGCGGATGCGCTCCTTGCTCTCGCGGGGCTTGACCACCGTGGTCTCGCAGACGCCTTCGATAAAGGAAAAGCGCATATCCGCGATGGCTGCGCTGCGGTCGAGACCGTATTCGCTTTCCATCTGCACAATGATATGCTCCAGCATCTCCTCTTCGTTTTGATCCAGCTGCAGCTTTTCCAGAATCAGGGCATCGCCCTCGATCACCTTTGAGGCGGCAAAGCGCACCGGAAGGCCTGCCCGTTCGGCGTGGTCCTGGATCAGATGGATCACTGCATGGATACAGCGGTGCAGGGCAAGTCCGTGGTCTTCGTCGCGGCAGAAATCCTGACGCAGCGGCTTCTCCTGGTAGCGGGCAATGTGGATGGCGTGGTCGATCAGCTCGGAAACACCCTCTCCTTTTGCCGCGGCGATGGGGATGACGGGAACTCCCAGCAGCTGCTCCATCCGGTTGATGTCCACAGAGCCGCCGTTTCCCCTTACCTCGTCCATCATGTTGAGAGCGACGACCATGGGCACATTCATTTCCAGAAGCTGCATGGTCAGATACATGTTGCGCTCGATATTGGTGGCGTCGAGAATGTTGATGATGGCCTTCGTGCCGGAATCCAGAACGAAGTTGCGGGAGACCACCTCTTCGCTGGTATAGGGCGACAGGGAATAGATGCCCGGAAGATCGGTGACCATGGTATCGGGATGGCCCTTGATGGAACCGTCCTTGCGATCCACCGTGACTCCCGGAAAGTTGCCCACGTGCTGGTTGGAGCCGGTCAGCTGGTTGAACAGGGTGGTCTTTCCGCAGTTCTGATTGCCTACCAGGGCATAGGTGAGAAGGGTCCCGTCAGGAAGGGGATCCTCTTCGGCCGGATCGTGAAATTTTCCGCCCTCGCCAAGTCCCGGATGAAGAGACGCTGCGATGTTTTCGACGTTTCGGTGATGCCGGGTGCGGGCGCTGATAGGCTCGATGTCGATCTGATCGGCATCGGCAAGGCGCAGGGTCAGCTCGTAGCCGTGGATCTGCAGCTCCATGGGATCGCCCATAGGTGCCAGCTTGATCACCGTGACCTCGGCCCCGGGAATGACACCCATATCGAGAAAGTGCTGCCGCAGGGCGCCGGTTCCTCCCACGCGGGTGATGCGGCCGCTGCTGCCAACGGAAAGTTCTTTTAAAGTCATGCGCTTGGTTCTCCTGAATGTAACAGAATCAGCTTCTGCAGGGTGTGAGCCTTGTATCGCCCCTGCAGTTAGCCATAGGTAACTCAAGGCTATTATAGCATGCTTTTTCAAAAAAGAAAGACCCCGAAGCAAATTGCTTCGAAGTCTTTTTTAAATCCGTTTCTGCGAAAAAGCCGCGCCTATACCAGCGTCAGCACCTCGTCAAAATCGGGCAGGTCGACGATGTTTTCCGCATATTTTGCATATTCTACCGTGCCGTCGGCTGCTACGATAAACATGGCCGGCAGCTGCTGCTCGTTGCCCTCGTAGTCACCGTGAACAAAGCCCATTTCCTTTGCCTTGGCACCCTTGGCCATGAGAGCCTCTTTCCGGTCGCCCAGAAGAGCATCCATGGAATCGGCCGGCTTGATCTCCAGCGCTTCGTAGAACTTCATTTCCGGATCGCTGACGATCTCAAAGGGCAGTGCGCCCTGCGCATAATCAGCCGCCAGATGGGCCTGATCGCTCTGCATCACGAAAAGCACCTGCGCCCCCTTGTCTGTCAGCTCGCTGTAGCGGTTAGCCGCGATCTGAACGTCGTAGTGGCAGACGGTGCAGCCAATGTAGCGCAGCACCCAGATGACCGTTTTCTTGCCGGCACAAAGCTGATGCAAAGTAGTTCCGGTCTGAAAGGTGGTGTTGACGGTGAGGTTTGGGAACTTATCTCCCACATTGATTCTTGCCATGGCTTGGATTCTCCTCTCTTAAATAAAGCTTATATGCTTTAACAGTTCCGTTCTAAAGCGTCTCAAACAGTTCTCTTGCCTCCCTGTATTTTCGGGAAGCGATCAAGGCGTTGATGCGCATCTCTTTTTCCTTTGCAAGGCGTTCCTGCTCGAAGATGTCGCTGTCGAAATATTTTTTGTAGACCGACTTGCGATAAGCCCGTCCGCTCATCTCGCGAAGAGTGCCGTTTTCCAGCAGCAGGATCCGGTCGGCGCAGCCGGTTACGGTATAAAAGTCGTGAGAGACCATCACCACCGTGCCCCGGTAATCGGCAACAGCCTTTTCAAGGGCGGCCTGGGCATAGATATCCAGATGGCTGCCCGGCTCATCCAGCAGCAGGATCGCCGCATCGGTGCTGCAAAGGGTCTTCAGCTGCTGCAGGTTGCGCTCTCCTCCCGACAGGGCGGCGCTGCCGTCTGCGTCATAGATCTGCTGAAAGAAGGCATATTC
>JABUTE010000175.1 GCA_021443825.1 Bacillota bacterium | reverse complement strand
CAGCTGACCTTCGAATATGACGGCACGGAGAAGACCTTTATCACAGATACCGACTACTATACATCGGACTGTCACAGCGGAACGGACGCTATGCAATACCCTGTCAACTTAATGTTGAGAGATAATGATAACTACGCATGGAGCGACGGTTCCAATGGCTCGTTAACGTACACCTTCACCATCGCCCCGAAACAAGTGGAAAAGCCTGCACCTTCGCAGACTGCCTTCGAGTATACAGGCGAAGAGATAACATTTATTGAAGGAAACGAATACTATGATGTCGAGAATGGCAGCGGAACTGATATTGGCCAATACCCGGTCAACGTAGTGCTTAAAGGTGCGGGCAACCAGGCATGGAGTGACGACGGTACGTTCGCCTACTTAACATACACCTTCAACATCATCCCGAAGCAGGTACAAAAACCCGCCGCCGATACGACCGCCTTTACCTATAGCGGCAGCGAGCAGACCTATACTCTGGCGGAGAACTCCGCATACACCGTCACCGGCAACAAGCAGACCGAAATCGGCACCTATACCGTTACCGTCGCCTTAAACGACAAGACTCACTATCAGTGGGCAGACGGCAGCACAGACGATCTGACCTATTCCTTCGTGATCGCCAAAGCCAAGGCTCCGTCTTCGGGCAGCGACGATTCCGGTAATACCGGCGGCAGCGGGTCCGGCAGCTCTTCCGCAGGCAGCAGCAACGCAGGCACCGGAAATACCCAGACCGTTCAAAGCGGAGAGCTCGATGTGACGGTCACTGTTTCCGATAACGTTGCAACGTTGGGCGAGATCAGCAAAGAAGACATCGATAAGGCATCCGGCACCGCCGAAGAGCCTGTCAATGCGGTGATCGATCTTTCCGGTTCGGAAAAAGAGATCAAGGCAGTTACCCTGCCTGCAGCGACCCTGGAAAACCTTGCAGCGGCAGCCAATACAGAGGGCAGCGGCATCTGCGGCGTTGAGATCGTTCTTCCCGGCTGCAGCGCCGTGATCGACGCGAACGCATTGAACGCCTTACAGTCGCAGGCCGGCGGCAAAGAGCTCACCCTTTCCCTTGCGGTGACCGATCTTACCGCACTGAGCAAGACCCAGCTGATCGCCGCCGAAAGGCTGTCCTTCCCCCTGCTCATCGAAGCCTCGTTCATGGCAGACGGAAAGATCATCAGCACCTTCGGCAGCGGCAATGTAACGCTGACGGTTCCCTACGACCTGCCTGCCGGAAAGGCAGCAAAGGACATCAGGGCCTACTACCTGAATGCGAAGGGCATGCTCACTCCCATGACCTGCTCT
Organism: Bacillota bacterium; assembly: GCA_021443825.1. Classification (GTDB taxonomy): domain Bacteria; phylum Bacillota; class Clostridia; order Peptostreptococcales; family Anaerovoracaceae; genus RGIG2707. The sequence continues at coordinate 13,510 of JABUTE010000175.1, read as the reverse complement.
TACGATGCGGCCACCGGCCAGGTAACCATCATCGCACCGCACTTCAGCAGCTATGTGATCTCCGTTGACGGCGATCCCTGCGAAGGCTTCACCGACACCGACCGCACCGCATGGTATCACAACGCCGTCGACTTTGCCGTCGTAAACGGCCTGATGAGCGGCTACAGCGAGACCAGCTTCGGACCCAACGACAAGCTGACCCGCGCTCAGCTGGTGACCATCCTGTGGCGCAATGCAGGAAGCCCTGTGGTCAACTACGCCATGAGCTTTACCGATGTTCCCGCAGAGGGCTGGTATACCGAAGCCGTTCGCTGGGCAGCATCGCTGGGCATCACCGACGGCTACGGCAACGGCCTGTTCGGCTCTGCCGACAGCATCACCCGCGAGCAGCTGGCTGTATTCCTCTATCGCTATGAGCAGAAGGTAAACGGCGGCGGCTTTACCGGCACCTGGATGTTCGATCTGAAGTTCAGCGATAAGAGCAACCTCAGCGACTGGGCTTACGAGCCCATGTGCTGGTGCGTCATGAACGGCGTGCTGGAGGGCAAGGGCAGCGGCATTCTCGATCCCAAGGGAACCGCGACCCGTGCTCAGGTGGCCCAGATGCTGATGAACTACCTGGGAAAGTAGCCCGGGCGTAAGGGCGAAGACCCTGCAAAAGTAAGAACCATCAACCTGTCATATAAGGATCCGCAGATGCTTGCGTCTGCGGATCTTTTCTGTCCGGGCGCCGCAAAGGGCCCGTTTTGTGATATACTATTAATCTATGAGCTTTCATATAAACGGACAAAGGAGAAACGAATGCCCGATTATTTAGATAAATTAAACCAGCAGCAATACGAAGCCGCTACCACCGTCGACGGAGCCCTGTTGGTGCTGGCCGGCGCCGGCTCCGGAAAGACCGGCACCATGACCCACCGCATCGCCTATATGGTCAAAGAAAAGGGCATCAGCCCCTGGTCCATTCTGGCCGTCACCTTTACCAACAAGGCGGCCAAAGAGATGCGCGAGAGGATCGAGGCCCTGATCGGCTCGGTAAACGGCATGTGGATCCAGACCTTCCATTCGGCAGCCCTGCGCATTCTGCGCACCGATGCCGAGATGATCGGCTTTTCCAAAAGCTTTACTGTCTACGACCCGGTGGATCAAAAGGCCGTGATCAAAAACCTGATCAAGGAATACGGCCTGGACGAAAAAAAGTGCGCCCCTGCCTACGTGCTCAGCGAGATCTCCAATGCCAAGGAAAAAGAGATCGGTCCCGAGGCCTATGCCCGCAACCACAAGGGGGAATTTCGCTACGAGGAGCTGATCAGGCTGTATCAGGGCTACGATGCCGCTTTAAAAAACAACAACGCCATGGACTTCGACGACCTGATCCTCAACACGGTGCGCCTCTTTGAGACCTGCCCCCAGGTGCTTGCCCAATGGCAGAACAAGTTCAAATACATCATGGTCGACGAGTACCAGGACACCAATATGCTCCAGTACAAGATGATCCGGCTGCTGGCCGGCGGCAGCGGCAACCTCTGCGTGGTGGGCGACGACGATCAGTGCATCTACCAGTGGCGAGGTGCCGATATCCGCAACATCCTGGAATTTGAAAAGGACTTTCCCGGAGCAAAGGTGATCAAGCTGGAGCAGAACTACCGCTCCACCGGCAACATCATCGAGGCGGCCCACAGCGTTATCCGCCGCAATCAGGGCCGCAAGGATAAAAAGATGTGGACCCGGGCCGAGGCAGGCGAAAAGATCGAATACTACCGCGCCGAAGACGACCGGGAGGAGGCCCGCTATACAGGAGCCGCCATCCGCTCCATGATGCGCCATGACCCGTCTCTTCACTATTCCGACTTTGCCGTGCTCTACCGCACCAACGTGCAGTCCCGCCGGTTTGAGGATGCCTTTTCCGTAGCGGGCATTCCTTATCAGGTGCTGTCGGGCCTTCGCTACTATGAGCGCAAAGAGATCAAAGACATCATGGCCTATATGCGCCTGGTGGTGAACCCTTCCGATGATATCAGTCTTCTGCGCATTCTCAACGAGCCAAAGCGGGGGGTCGGCCCCAAGGCCGAGGCCCTGATCCGCGAAGCTGCCAAAAGCGAGGGCTCTTCCATTCTGCAGGCTCTTTCGCAGCCCGTGCTGCAGGCAGAGCTTACGGCAAAGACCCGCAGCGCGGTGGCCGCCCTTGCCCTGCTGCTGCAGGAGCTGCACGACAATGCCGATCTGCTCTCCATCGAAGAGATCTACGATACCCTGCTGGTAAAGAGCGGCTATCTTCCCGCCCTGCAGGAGCAGGCCACCGTGGAGGCAGACGGACGGATCGAAAACCTGATGGAATTTAAAACCGTCATTCAGGAAAAAGAGCAGGCCTATAAAGAGGAGGCCCGCGACCCGGAGGCTCCCGACCATCTGACCCTGGATGCGTTTTTGGAAGGCCTGGCTCTCATCGCCGACATCGACAACAAAGACGATGAACAGGATGCGGTGGTGCTCATGACCCTTCACTCTGCCAAGGGGCTGGAATTTCCCGTGGTCTTCATGCCCGGCATGGAGCTGGGCATCTTTCCCAGCTACCGCACCATCGAGCGCAACGAAGGAATGGAAGAAGAGCGGCGCCTTTGCTACGTAGGCATGACCAGAGCCAAAGAAAAGCTCTACATGACCGGCGCCGAGCAGCGGATGATGTACGGCAAGCTGGACAGAGCCTGCGAATCGCCCTTCATGAAAGAGATCGATAAGAAATATCTGAGCGGCCATGCCGTCTACGACAAGAGGGGCGACGGAGAATCCTTTGCCCGCTATTCCACCAGCCCGGCCCGCACCTATTCCTCCGGCGCCTATATCTCGCCTCTGCAGGCGGCCAAAACCACCGGAAGCAACGCAAAGAGCGTTTCCCAGCTGCTGCAGCCCAAATATACGGTAGATGCCGCCGCCCTTGCCCCCGGCGATAAGGTAAAGCACGATAAATTCGGAGAGGGAACGGTGATCGAGATCAAGGGAAAGATCGTGACCGTTATTTTCGATTCCGAGGGAACCAAGAAGCTGGCGGCCGACAAGGCGCCCATGAAGAAGATCTGATGATCGGAAAAGGATTTGCCATGACATATGCGGAATATGTGGATCTGAAGCAGCAGATCGAATTTCATATGGATGCCTATTACAACCTGGATGAGCCGGTCATCTCCGACTATGAGTACGACCTGCTGATGCAAAAGCTGAAGGCGGCCGAAAAAGAGCATCCCGGCTGGGTCACCCCTGATTCTCCCAGCCAGAAGGTGGGCGGCGTCGCCAGGCGGGAGGCAGGAGTCAAGGTGGTGCACAATGTGCCCATGCTCTCTATCGAGGATATGTTCACAAAGGAAGACGTCGCTGCCTGGATCGACCGGGTGCTGGCGGTTCATCCCGATGCGGCCTTTTCGGTAGAGACCAAGATCGACGGTCTTTCCATGACCCTGCGCTATGAGAAAAAAGAAGACGGCAGGCTGCATCTGATGCTGGCCGAAACGAGAGGCGACGGCATCACCGGCGAAGACGTGACCGCCAATGCTTTGGTGATCCCCGATGTGAAGCAGGTGATCGACCTGCCCTTCGAAAAGCTGGAGCTGCGGGGCGAGGTCTACATGAGCCACGAGGCCTTTGAGGCATACAATACCAGGCAGGAGCAGGCAGCAAAGAAGCCTGCTGCCAACCCCAGAAACCTGGCCGCCGGCACTCTGCGCCAGCTGGATCCTGCCATCACAAAAGAGCGGGGCCTTTGCATGTTCGTCTTCAACGTGCAGGACGGCCCTGCCGAGCTGATGGAGCAGCATGTGGCTGCCATGGACCTGCTGCAGCAAAAAGGCGTTCCCGTAACGCAGCATTGGCTTTGCCGTACGAAAGAGGAGGTGCTTTCTTGCATCGATGCCATCGGCGCCATGCGGGAGGGCCTGCCCTACGATATCGACGGCGCCGTCATCAAGCTGGACCGGATCGCCCAGAGAAGCGATTTTTCCACCAGCTCCAAATACAGCCCCGGTCATATCGCCTATAAATATCCGCCCGAAGAAAAGATCGTAGTCATGGACCGGATCCTGGTGGATGTGGGCCGCACCGGAAAGCTGACCTTTACGGGCGAGTTTCACGACAAAGAGACGGGAAAGCCGGCCCGCCTGTGCGGCACCAGCGTTTCCCGCGCCACCCTGCACAACCAGGATTACATCAGCGACATGAAGATCGGCATCGGCGGCAGCTACCGTCTGTTTAAAAGCGGCGAGATCATTCCCAAGCTGAACGGCTGCGTCCAAGAGCCGGCAGAGGTGTTTTGCGCCCCGACCCATTGCCCTGTCTGCGGAAGCCTTCTGGAAAGGGAGGAGGATACGGCAGACATCCGCTGCGTCAATTCCTCCTGCCCGGCCCAGCTGAGCCGCACCGTGTCGTATTTTGCATCTCTTAATGCCATGAACATCATCGGCCTGGGCGATACCCTTGTCGAAGCCCTGGCAAAGGAGGGCTTTATCGCAGACTTTGCCGATATCTACCGGCTGCAGAGCCGCCGCGACGAGCTGATCGAGGCCGGCATTATCGGAAAGGAAAAGAATACCGACAAGATCCTGGCAGCCATCGAAAAGTCGAAGGAAAACGACCCGGTCAGCCTGCTCACCGGCCTTGGCATCCGCAATGTGGGAAAGAATACAGCCAAGGAGCTGATGAAGCATTTTTCCTCCATCGATCAGCTGATGACCGCCTCCAAAGAGCAGCTGCTTGCCGTTGACGACATCGGAGAGACCACGGCAGACTGCATTCTGGATTACTTTGCACAGGAAAAGAATCACTCCGTGATCGAGGCCATGAAGCAGCTTGGGGTCAACATGACCATGCCTGTTGCGGAAGGCGGCTCTGACAGGCTGGCCGGTCTTACCATCGTCGTCACGGGAACCCTGCCCACCCTGGGTCGCAAGGACGCTACCGACCTGATCGAGCTGCACGGCGGAAAGGCCTCCGGCAGCGTCAGCAAAAAAACCTCGTACGTGCTGGCAGGCGAGGCAGCCGGAAGCAAGCTGACAAAGGCCCATGAGCTGGGCATTCCGGTCATCGACGAAGCCCGCTTCCTGGAAATGATAAAGTAATTGACTTAATCCCTTTCGGCTTATATAATATTTGAGCAAACAAATGCGAATTGCCCTTGGTTAGCTTCGTGGCTTTGCCGGGTCCTGCGCAATAGGAGTCTGTGAACCTCGTCAGGTCCGGAAGGAAGCAGCGATAAGCGGATCCCCCTATGTGCCGCAGTCAAGCCTGACTTAGCTGCGGGGCTTACCAAGGGCGATTTTTTTATAGAAAGCAAGGAGAAGCATGTATCAGGCATTATATCGCAGCTTTCGTCCGGAGACCTTCGACAGCCTCATCGGACAGGAACATATCGTAAGGATCCTAACCGGTCAGCTCAAGGCCGGCACCACCGGCCACGCCTATCTGTTCTGCGGAACGCGGGGCACGGGAAAAACGACAACCGCAAGGCTTTTGGCCAAGGCCCTCAACTGCACCGCCGAAGGGGACAAGCCCTGCGGCCAGTGCGCTGCCTGCCGGGCCATCGCCTCAGGCACCTTCCTTGATGTGGTAGAGATCGATGCCGCCTCCAACAACGGCGTCGACGACGTGCGCATTCTGCGGGAGGAGGTCAATTTTCCCCCGGTAGAAGGAAAAGCAAAGGTCTATATCATCGACGAAGCCCACATGCTGACTCCCCAGGCCTGCAACGCGTTGCTGAAGACTCTGGAGGAGCCCCCTGCGGGAACCGTCTTCATTCTGGCCACCACAGACCCTGCCAAGCTGCCGGCCACCATCCTTTCCCGGTGCATCCGGCTGGATTTTAAGCGGGTGCCCGAAAGCCGCATTCAGCAGCGGTTTCAGCAGATCTGCGATCAGCTGAAGATCGAAGCGGAGCCGGAAGCCCTGGCCCTGCTTGCCGCCAATGCCGACGGCTCGGTGCGCGACGGTCTCAGCCTGCTGGATCGCTGCACCGCCGGCGCCTCGAAGATCACCCGAGACGATGTGCTCTTTCTGTTGGGCATGTCGGGGCTGGAGGTCTATCTTTCCATCACCTCCCATCTGCTGGCGAAGGATACGGGAGCCGTACTCTCGGAGTTCGCCCAGGTGCTTGGCGAAGGCAAAGAGGTGGCTCGCTTTACCCGCGACTGGATCGAGCATCTGCGCAACCTTCTCATCGTAAAATATGTGGCAAAGCCGGAAAAGCTGCTGAACCTTTCCGCCGAAAATATCGCAAGGCTGAAGCAGCAGAGCCAGAGCGCCTCCACCGAGGCCCTGCGCGATGCCATCACGGCCCTTTCCAAAGCCCTGGCCGATGCCCGCTGGGCGCCCCGCCCCCGCATCATCATCGAGCTGGCCCTCATCGAGCTTTGCGCCGCAAAATAAGGAGTCTCTCCCCGAAAGCTGTCTTCGGGGAGTTTTTTATTGCCCGAACGGTCAAGACGGGATGAGCATCTCCGGGCCCGGTTCCTATCGTTTGCGGTATGTAATTTTTCATGAGATGCTGATATAATAAAAGCATCTGAGCCCGCCGGCAAAAGAGGGCGGGCCGGCACAGAAGTGAACAATTACAAGGGAGGAATACTATGACCGTACAGGAAATGAAAAAGGCCGCATGCGAAGCCATCGAAAAGCATGCACAGGACCTGATCGAGCTGACTACCGCCATCGAACTGGAGCCGGAGCTGGGCTACAAGGAATTCAAAACTGCCGATAAGGTAAAGAAGGTGCTGGATGAGCTGGGCTTCAAATACCAGGATCAGGTCGCCGTTACCGGCATCGTTACGCCGGTGGAGGGAAGAGACCACAAGGCAAAGGTCTCCATCATGGGCGAGCTGGATGCGGTCCTGGTTCCCGACTGCCCCACCGCAGACCCGGTGACTCACGCAGCCCACTGCTGCGGTCATAACGCCCAGGCGGCTTCCGTTGTCGGCGTTGCCTATGCCCTGGCCGAGACCGGCATCATGAAGGAGCTGGACGGCGATATCGTGCTGATGCATGTTCCCTCCGAGGAATTCGTCGAGCTGGAATACCGCAAGGGCCTGATCGAGCAGGGTGTGATCTCCTGCGTCGGCGGCAAGCAGGAATTCATCAAGCTGGGCGTCTTCGACGACATCGATGTGATGCTGATGCAGCACACCGGTCAGGTGATGGAAAAGGACGGAAAGCAGATCTTCGCCAATCCCGGCGGCGAGGGCGGCCTGGGCTTCGTCGGAAGAATGGTAAAGTATACCGGCAAGGCCTGCCATGCAGCGGCTCCCTGGAACGGCATCAATGCCCTGAAGGCCGCCAACGTAGGTATGCTGGCCATCGACGCCCAGAGAGAGACCTTCCCGCCCGCAGATAATGTAAGAGTCCATCCCATCGTCACCAAGGGCGGCGATCTGGTCAATGTGGTTCCCTCCGACGTGCGCATCGAGACCTATGTCAGAGCCAACAATACCGAGGGCATCCTCAACGCGGCAGAAAAGGTCGACCGCTCCTTTAAGGCCGGTGCCGATGCCATCGGCGCAGAGGTCGAGATCACCAAGCTGCCCGGCTATATGTGCCCCCTGGACTGCCAGCCTCTTAAGAGCCTTGTCACCGAAAACCTCAACGAGATCTTCGGCGAAGAGCACGTAGACCCCATCGGCCACGGCGGCTCCACCGACGCCTCCGACGTTGCCCACATCCTTCCCACCTGCCATATGTTCATCGCAGGCTCCACCGGTGTCGGCCACGGCGCCGACTACAAGGTAGCCGACCCGCATATGGCCGTCATCGAGGCTGCCAAGGTCATGGTCTGCACTGCCATCGATCTGCTGGCCAACGGCGCCGAAAAGGCCCTTGCCATCAAGCAGGAATGGAAGGCTCCCATGACGAAGGAAGAATATATGTCCAAGTGGCTGGGACTGTAGGCCACACCACCTTATTCGACGATCCCTATTGCAAAGGATTTCCATGGAGGAAAGAAAATGACTGTACAGGAAATGAAAAAGGCCGCATGCGAGGCCATCGACAAGCATCGCCAGGATCTGCTGGATCTGGCAGCATCCATCGAAAGCGAGCCGGAGCTGGGCTATAAGGAATTCAAAACAGCCGCCAAGATCAAGAAGGTTTTGGACGAGCTGGGCTTCAAATATCAGGATGAGGTCGCCATTACCGGTATCGTGACCCCGGTGGAAGGAAGAAACCACAACGCAAAGGTCGCCGTCATGGGCGAGCTGGATGCGGTGCTGGTTCCTGATTGCCCCACCGCAGACCCCGTTACCCACGCGGCTCATTGCTGCGGTCATAACGCCCAGGCGACCTGCGTCGTCGGCGTTGCCTATGCCCTGGCAGAGACCGGCATCATGAAGGAGCTGGACGGCGACATCGTGCTGATGCACGTGCCCTCCGAGGAATTCGTCGAGCTGGAATACCGCAAGGGCCTCATCGATCAGGGCCTGATCAGCTGCATCGGCGGCAAGCAGGAATTCATCAAGCTGGGCGTATTCGATGATATCGACGCCATGATCATGCAGCACAGCGGCATGGTAAAAGAAGAAAACGGCAAGCTGATCTACGGCAACCCCGGCGGTGAGGGCGGCCTGGGCTTCGTCGGCAGAATGGTAAAGTATACCGGCAAAGCCTGCCACGCCGCGGCTCCCTGGAACGGCATCAACGCCCTGAAGGCAGCCAATGTGGGCATGATGGCCATCGACGCCCAAAGAGAGACCTTCCCTCCTGCCGATAACGTTCGCGTTCATCCCATCGTCACCAAGGGCGGCGATCTGGTCAATGTAGTGCCCTCTGAGGTCAAGATCGAGACCTACGTCAGAGCCAACAATACCGACGGTATCCTCAATGCGGCAGAAAAGGTAGACCGTTCGTTTAAGGCCGGTGCCGATGCCATCGGTGCCCAGGTGGAGATCACCAAGATGGCCGGCTATATGTGCCCCGTCGACTGCCCGCCTCTTAAGAGCCTGGTATGCGATAATATGATCCAGCTTTGGGGCGAAGAGCATGTGGATCCCATCGGCTTCGGCGGCTCGACCGATGCTTCCGACGTTGCCCACGTGGTTCCCACCGTGCATGCCCGCGTCGGAGGTGCTGCCGGAACCGGTCACGGCGCCGACTACAAGATCGCAGATCCCGATATGGCCATTCTGGATGCCTCCAAGATCCTGGTATGCAGCGCCATCGACCTGCTGGCCAACGGCGCAGAAAAGGCTTTGCAGATCAAGAAGGAATGGCAGCCGCCCATGACCAAGGAAGAATACCTTTCCAAGTGGCTGGGACTGTAAGCCCTTAACGGAGCCTTCCCAAAAGCCGCAGACCGGCGGGAAGAGCAATTGCCCAATTGAAAAAACTCCGAAGCCTCGCGCTTCGGAGTTTTCTGTAAAGAAAAAGAGAGACACCCTATGAACATCATTGCAAACATCATCAGCGACTATCCGGAAAAGTTCGGCATTCCCCGGCAGAGCGGCATGGTCAGGAATATCTCGAAGATCGTCTTTACCCCCGAGTACCGCATAAAAGACGCTGTGCGGGGCCTGGAAGACTTTAACTACATCTGGCTCATCTGGGACTTTTCCATGGCGCATACAGACAAATGGAGCCCTCTGGTAAGGCCTCCCGTGCTGGGGGGAAACGAAAGGATGGGTGTCTTTGCCACCCGCTCGCCGTACCGTCCCAATCCCATCGGCATATCCAGCGTAAAGCTGCTGCAGGTAGTCACCGAAGGTCCGGATGCACCCTATCTTCTGGTGGAGGGGGCCGATCTGATGAACGGCACACCCATTTTCGACATCAAGCCCTATATCAATACCGACTGCCATCCCGATTATACCGAAGGCTTCAACGTGCAGGGCAGAGAGCGGTGGCTGCAGGTGGAATTTCCCAAGGAGCTGCTGCAGCTGATCGACGGCGCAAAGCAGGCCCCCTTAAAGGAGCTGCTGGCCCTGGACCCCAGGCCCTCTTATCAGGAGGATCCTGACCGGGTCTACGGCGTATCGTACGGCGGCTATAACGTGAAATTTCAGGTGGACGACAGCATAAAAAAGCTGACGGTCACCGCGGTGGAGATCCTGTAGCAGCGGGGCGAAGCAAAAAGACCGGTCCTTTGGGACCGGTCTTTTTCGTCTTTCTTTATGTGATCTGCTATTGCATAAACTGGAAGGTGCAGAAGGCGGCATAGATCAGCAGCAGCACGATGCCCTGGGAACGGGAAAGCTTTTCCTTTAAAAAGGCGGGCAGGATCATCAGCGACATGACCAGCACCATGACCGGAAGATCGACCACCAGCGAGGCATTCATTCCGCCGATGACCCGGCTGACGGGAACATCGAAGGGCTGCAGGGTGATGGAAAGGCCGCTGACCAGCACCAGATTGAACAGATTGGCGCCGATCACATTGCCAAGAGAAAGGTCGCTGTGGCCCTTCATAAGAGCGGTGATGGCAGTGACCAGCTCGGGAAGAGAGGTGCCCAGTGCGATGAAGGTGAGGGCGATGACCGCCTCGGGAACGCCCAGGGTCCTGGCGATGATGGTGCCGTTGTCGACCAGAAGATCGGCGCCTACGGCGATGACAGCGGCGCCGCCTGCCAGCAGCAGCAGGCTCTTTGCCAGAGGCTTTTCTTCCTGCTTTTCTTCGGCAGCAGCCTCACTGCTGTCTTTTTTCGCTTCTTTTACCTGCAGCAGAATGTAGACGGCGAAGATGGCCAGCAGCAGCAGACCGGAGAGCCTGGAGAAGGAGCCGATGACATAAGCATGCAGAAGATAGTAGGCTGCGGCAAGGGCAAAGAAGAGGGCCGGTGTTTTCAGCGATTTTCGCTCGATGGGGCCCGGCTTTGCGGTGATGGTGATGGCGGCGATCAGCGCGGTGTTGCAGATGATGGAGCCGATGGCATTTCCGTAGGCGATCTCGCCGTGACCGGAAAGGGCCGAGGTGGCCGAGACCATCACCTCGGGAATGGTGGTTCCGATGGAGACCACGGTGGCCCCGATGAGAAGGTCGGGCACGTGGAACTTTTCAGCGATGGCGGTGGCACCGTCTACAAACCAGTCTCCCCCTTTGATCAGGCAGACCAGTCCGACGGCAAACAGTAAGCAGGCAGTCAGCATAATTTCCTCCGTTTCAGTTGTATAAAGGATTCCGTGTTTGATGATTATATGCAAATACCGGGGGCAAATCAAGAAGAGGATGCCAAAAAAACACGGGGTTCAGCCTGTCTTATGCATTTTGAGCCGGGGCTTCCTTCTTTGAGCCGGTTCCGCCGGATTGCGGCGAAAAAACAGCGGAAATTTTCGGCTCGAAAGGAAAATCCCTGCAGATCCCGGGCAAACGACGAGAAAAAAAGTGATTATTCATCTTCGTACAGGGGAAAGGCGGGCGAGACGTCCGAAACCACGAAGGACGTCCCTTTCCGGCATCTGCCTTTGCCGCCTCTTCCATTGACGCAGGGGGCGATATAAGGTAAAATAACATGTTAGTTGCAAACTTTCAGAAATCACCGTTTTAAGGAGGAAATACAGCATGGGTAAAGGCATGATGGCCGGAAAAAAGGCCAAGGAAAGAACAGCAAAGCCCAATATGGCACAGATCCAGGCACTGCAGGCGCAGATGCTGAAGGCGCAGGAAGAGGTCGAAAAGACCGAGACCGAAGCATCGGCAGGCGGCGGTGCCGTTACCGTAAGAGTCAACGGTCAGCACCAGCTGGTATCCGTAACGATCAAGCCCGAGCTTTGCGATCCCGAAGAGGTAGAGATGCTGCAGGATCTGATCCTGACCGCTGCCAACGAGGCCATGCGCCAGATCGACGAGGTATCCAATTCCGCCATGGAGCGGCTCACCGGAGGCATGGGTCTTCCCTTCTAAGCCATGAAGAGCTACGCAAAGCCTTTAAGCAATCTGATCGCTGAGCTTTCCCGGCTGCCGGGCATCGGCGGCAAGAGCGCCCAGCGCCTTGCCTTTCATATCCTGTCGCTGAGCGAGACCGAGGCGGCCGGGCTGGCAGATGCCATCCTTTCTGCCAAGAAGAATATGAAGTACTGCTCGGTCTGCGGCAATCTGACCGATACGGATCCCTGCCCCATCTGCAGCGACACGGCCCGTGATCCTCACGTGCTGTGCGTGGTCGAGAGCGCGCGGGACGTATTCGCCATGGAGCGCATCCGCGAATTTCAGGGGCGCTACCACGTGCTCAACGGGGCCATTTCGCCCATGGACGGCATCGGCCCGGAGGATATCAACCTCCGTTCGCTGATCCTTCGTCTGCAAAGCGAGGATATCAACGAGCTGATCCTGGCCACCAATCCCAATATCGAGGGGGAGGCAACGGCCATGTATATCGCAAAGCTGGTCAAGCCGGCCGGCATCAAGGTGACCCGCATCGCCCACGGAATTCCGGTGGGCGGCGATCTGGAATATGCCGATGAAGTGACTCTTTCCAAAGCGCTGGAAGGAAGAAGGGAGCTGTAATGGAAGCTGCAAGACCGTTTCTTCCCGTTCCCCAGCCGGTAGCCTTTACCGTGTTCGGACTGGATATCATGTGGTATGCCATCATGCTCACCTCGGGCATGATCGCCGGCGTTTTTCTTGCCTACAGGCGCAGCCTGCAATACGGCATCAAACAGGATACCATTCTGGACATCGCTTTATATTGCGTTCCGGCGGGCATTGTGGGCGGAAGAGCCTATTACGTCATCTTCCAATGGGAGCATTATAAAGATGACCTGCTGCAGATCTTCAATACCAGAGCCGGAGGAATGGCCATTCACGGCGCCCTGATCGGCGCCATCGGGCTGGGCGTGATCCTGCTTCGAAAGTGGAAGATCAATGTCTGGGATACCCTCGATCTGGTGGCTCCTGCCATCGCATTGGGCCAGTGCATCGGCCGCTGGGGCAACTACTTCAACAGCGAAGCCCACGGAGGGCCCTGCGATAAGCCCTGGGCCATTCTGGCCGACGGCGAGCTGGTGCATCCCACCTTTTTATACGAAAGCATCTGGTGCGGCCTGCTGGTGCTCCTGCTGCTGTTGCTGGAAAAGAAAATGGGCGGGCGCAGCCGCTTCGGCGGGCAGTTCTTCTGCATCTATGCCTTTTTGTATTCGCTGGAGCGGATCTACGTGGAGAGCCTTCGCACCGACAGCCTGATGATCGGACCCTTCCGCCAGGCCATGGTGTTCAGCGCGGTCTGCATGATCGCAGCCGCGGCCGGGTATCTGATGCTGCGCAAGCGGGCGCTGCTTCAGCCTGCGGCCGTTGGTACCGAAAGTAATCCGGAGGAAGCTGTGCAGCAAGCCGGGGAGGCTTTCGAAGAGGAGCCTGCAAAAATGACCGAATAAAACAGGGTCGGGCGAGCAGAGCCTGCCGCCGCAACCCCATACAGACAAGACAAAAAGACCTCTGTTTCCAAAGCGGAACAGAGGTCTTTCTTTGCGTGAACAGCAGGTACTATACGTTGTAGTACTTGTCGAATTCGGCAGGGGTGGGAACCTTGGCCAGCTCCAGGCATTCCTGGCGCTT
>JABUTE010000310.1 GCA_021443825.1 Bacillota bacterium | reverse complement strand
GCGATGCTTCCTCCGGTCATCCTGCAGGTGCCCTGATTATTCACAGCGCCGCCGTTCTCTTCTGCCTTGTTTCCTGCGATATTGCCGCCTTGCAGCGTCAGGAAAGCATCATTGCTGACATATATTGCTCCGCCATGGGTAGCGATGCCGCCGGTGATGACACCGCCCCTTACAGTCTCGGTATTCTCAGAGCTGTTATCGATCGGTATCCAGGGCGCGGTGCTGCTGTCGAAGCAGTGGGGCTTTTGGCTGTCGCTGTCTGTGATGGTCAGGTCGGCGCCCGCGGCCAGAGTGATATTCTTTCCGTTCAGATCCAGCACATAGCCGTTCAGATCAAGAATCGCAGGCTGCGGACCTGTAAAGATCGGCGCTGTGCCGCAAACGGTATCGCTGATAAGCTGCATATAAAACGTTCCGCCACCTGCCTCATTCGCCGCAGCCATGGCTTCTGCAAAGGTGCAGGGGTCGCTGTAGCTTGCAGGAGCTTCGTCATCTGTGCCGATTCCGCAGCGGACCGTGGACGGCGTTACGAAAACAAACTTCGCTGAAGTGGTCGCGCCTTCGCTGTAGTCGGTGCCCCATGTGGGATCGCTGCCGTCGGTGCTGCTGCTCTCCAGCACGGTGAATTCAGTTTTGAGCTTGGCGTAGTAGAGCCCACTGGTGGCGCCGGCGGCTGTCAGCGTGCTGTCGTCTGCGACTTCCACAGTACCGGCATGGATACCATATGTGGCACCTTTGGCCGTCAGATCGCTGCGCACGAGGTTCACAACATATGAGGGGTTAGAGATACCATAATCGGAACTGCCGGTAGCGGATACGCTGCTGTCGGTTATTGTTATGCCGCTGGCATTGATTCCCCCTTGGCCCGAGGCCACCACTTCGCAATTATCGATGGTCAGGGGGCCTGTTACCCAAAGAGCAAATGTTCCCTCGCAGGTTGCGTTCACCTTGCTGTTTTTGAGTTCCATTTTACGGCTGCCGTTGATGCCGATATTGCTGCCGATGGCGTTTAATTCACTGTCTTCAACAATTAAAGGTTTTGTGAGCGAAATGCCATTTGTTGAGCCGATGGTGTACACCTTGCTGCCGCCTTTGATCTCCAGTCCTGAAGAAGAAATGCCGCTGCCGTCCTTTCCTGTGGCAGTCACTTCGCTGTTGTAGATGGTTGCATCCCTCGTAACAAAGATTCCGTGGAAACCGTTACCGGTGGAAGTTACTTTGCTGCCCTTGATATCGATGCCGAAAGCACTGATGCCGTATATGGTGCCGGTAGCGGTGATCTCGCTGCTGTCGACGGTCAGATCTCTTAGAGCATTAATTCCATAGTTTCCGGTAGTGGTCACATCGCTGCCGTCCTTGATGATCACATTGGAAGCACTGGCTCCTTGGCCGCTGTTTCCCGCAAGGGTCAATACGCTGTTATCAATGGTCAGGGTATTATTCGCATTTATACCGAAGGTGCCTTTCGCGATTACCGTGCAATCCTTGATCTCAAGATCCTGTGCAAAGATGCCGGAACCATATCCAAGCGCCTCCGCCTCAAGACTGCCGCTTCCGCTTAAGGTGAGTTTGTTAGAGGAGTTAATCGCAGAGCCGTTGCTGCTGATGGTGACTTTGTTTGTACCAAAGAGCACGATGGAAAGATCACCGGTTGCCGTGATACCGCTCTGGATGGTGGCATCATTCAGGGTCAGGGTGCCGTTTCCGTCATACGACCAGCCCTCGCCGCTCTGCTCCTGCGCTGCATCGGCGATGGCTGTTTCGCCGACGGTAAGTGCCCTGAGGGGCGTCTCCTCCGCAAATACCGGAAGGATCGTGATGGGCATCAGTCCCAGCAGCAGAATGAATGTCATCAGGCTGCAGAAAACCCATGTTCTGTTTTTCGCATTCGAATACCTCCTTTGTGGATCGATGATAATTGTATGGATCCATTTCGAATATGTTTGTGATAATTGGGATGCCTTTTGAAAAAAGAGCTCTCAAAGGATGAAAAAGATCAGACCGTGTTACAGATAAAACGCTTTGTGATCATGGGAATATTCCGGGAGCGTTCTGAGATTATGATATAGAAGCAAATACCTTTTGTAAACAGTTTTATTTTTTAGCAGAAAAGAATACTGCCCGAAAGCAGTATTCTCTTTTGCTTCAGGATTCTTTATGCGAATCTTCGGCCTTCAGATACAAATGAACTGCAAGATTTCATCCAGTGCCTGCAGGTATAAAGATCGATACACTCTGCGAAGTTCTTTTTCGCAGGCGGAACTTTTCTAAGCCTTTTTCGCACCTGACAGTATCCCTGCCGCTTATCCCCTTTCTATCAAATCCTCCATAGTGCAGCCCAGCGTCCTGGCCAGCCTGTATAGTGTGTCCGCACAGGCTTTATTGATGTTCTTATTCCGTTGCTCGTACATTTGAATGGAGCGAAGCTGAACACCGGAGCGATTGGCAAGCTCTGCCTGTGTCAGACCACATCTGAGCCTGAGGCGCTTCAGATTTGTATCGGGATATTTTACCGTGACGAGACTCTCTGCTATCTCCGCAAACTTGGAGACATCTGCCTCATGCAATGTATCGTACATTCTGTCCAGATCATCATAGCGCAGCACATTGAGTATCTCGCTGAATCGTCTGCCCGAATACCACTGGTAATACGCCAAAGCCCAGCCCATCCAGTACTCCTTCGATCTCGCAAAGCCGGTCATAGGTTCTGCGCATGACATCTCATCCCTGGTTTCATTAAGTATCAGCATTGCCGTTTCCACTCCGCTTTTTCCGGATATGTATGCAGGTTCACCGTTTTCCAGGCTCTTGCTTGCGGAACTGACAACAAACAGCTTAAAAAAATCGCTTCCGGGAATTTCACAGCTGTTTATAGCATAATCAAAGGCATCACCCAGCAAGGACTGTGCGTTACTGAGGTACATTTCTTGGTATGCGTGCATCATCGCTTCCAATACCTCCTTTCATAATATCCCGAATATATAGACCGTCATCATCGAGCTCGAGCAGCTTCAGATATGCCATATTTGCCTCATCGTTTCTTGCTTTGCGACGAACATAGTATTCAGACTTTTCGGCAACGGAAAACCCTTTAAAAACCAGTTTTGAAAAGGCATATTGCGACTTAATCACGATCTGCTCGCCGAGTTTTCCAAGATGCATGGCCTGCGCAAGCTGCTGTACTGAAATACCGTTATTCAAAAATGCATCTGCATAATCAAAATAGGAATCATCTGCACGGTAGCCAATAATTACATCATATGCATTCACATTTATGCTGTAATTATCAATTAAATACTGTTTCGCGCGTCTTGCGACCGGATTCTTGAGGGAGAACAATCGATGTTCTACAAGAATGGCCATCCAATTCAAAATGTTATATTCCGGTGTGTTCAGTTTAAGAATTTTCAGCAATTCACCGTCCAGTGAATAGCAATTTGAGAATCCGTCGCTCAGCGAAGATACAGCCCATTCTTTTGCAAGATCTTCATTTTCTGTACAGTAAAACCCAATGCCGAAATCATTATGAGCCCTGCCTTTCCCAAAAGCAGGTTTTTCTATGACTTTGTTCGATCCGTGGTAAATAATCATAACTGTCCGGTAAATACTCCTTTTCGGGATTGATTATATCACTATGGTGATACTCGTGCAACGGCTATTATGATCCTTCGCCGAAAATATTTTGTAAACACTTTTAATTTTGTAAAATAAAAGAATACTGCCCGAAAGCAGTATTCTCTCAAAAAATCCGTTTTATCATCCGCGGAAGGTGTCCCCTTCCCGGTAATAGGGCTGGTAGATCTGATGCTGCGGGGTCAGATCGCCCGCCAGGTGGCGGCAAAGAATGGATACGCATTCCTTCAGCATGCCGGCGCTGTCGCAGGTAATAGCCGAGAGCTTTGGGGTCATCAGCAGGGTCAGCTTTTCGAAGAAGGTTCCCACATGAAGGATCTGCACGTCGTCCGGAACTCGGATGCCCTTGCCCGTCAGACTGTAGATCGATACCAGGGTAGCCTGATCGCCGAGAATATAGATAATTCCATCGGGCAGCCCTTCGCTGATCATTTTTTCGGTGGAAACAGCAATGCTGCTCATATCCGGGCCCCTGTCCACCGCATAATGGCGAAGCGTGATTCCGTTATCTTTCAGGTCGTCTTTCAGCGTCGAAAGGATCCGGTGACCGCCGCGCAGTATAGGCTCATAGGTAAAGACGCCGATGGTCTTATCTTTCCAGCCTGCCAGCAGCCGGGCCGCCAGATGACCGATCTCGTGGTTTTCGACCCGCACATAGCTGCGGTCTTCCACCTGCCGGCCGTAGACCACATAAGGGGCGTTCACCGTATGAGTCTCAAGCCAGCGGATATCTTCATTGTCGGGGAAAAAGATGAGCATTCCGTCGAGCAGCTCGCCGTTAAGGCGGCTGACGGTGGTTCCCAGCTCTTCGATCTGATAGGGATGGACGGTGATGATGCAGCTGCAGCTGTTTTCTTCAAAAAGCCGGTCCAGATAGACCAGGACTTCTCCGATGGCGCTGAAGGCCTGCTCCACCGGCCAGACCACACCGATGCGCCGCTTGTCGTTCTTGCCCATACGAAGCCTGCGGGCGGCGATGCTGGGGCGGTAATTCAGCTCCTCGGCTGCAGCCCATACTTTCTGATACGTATGGGGCGCAAGGCGCGTATTCTCCGGAGTGGAATTGAGGGCCAGCGAAACGGTAGAGGGCGAGACCCCTGCCCTGCGTGCGATATCTTTTACGGTTGCCATTCTCTTGCCTTTCAAATAATGATCGTTAACACATCTTTTATTTTATATTGTTTTGTCCACTTGTCAAATCGCAGATCAGGCCGCGCAAAACGCAAAAGAAATGCCGGCATAAAGCCGGCATAAAGAAGTGTCATGAAGAACACAGGGGTTGGGGTGACAGGTTGGGGGGGTCTTAGAACTCGTGATGGCATGCGCAGAAGTGACCGGGAGCGATCTCTTTCAGTTCAGGCTCCTCAAGGGAACACTGCTCGGTCGATCCTCAGCCAGTTCCTCCGCCGTCAGCGTCGCCCCGTCGATAAAAGCAATTTACTTTTTCATAAGTTCTCCTTTCATAAAACTCCTTTCTCCGCAATAAAAAAACCGCCCGAAGGCGGTACGAACACTATTGTTACTTCTGTAAGGAATGATCCCTACTTTCGCCGAAAACACCCTGCGTATAGTGCGCCGAATTATCTGCCTTAAACTCAAGTTCCATATCACCGAGCTTAAAAGTCTTCCGTAGCTCTTCCGCCAGCTTTTCATACTCAAAGCACCGGGAATTGGCAAAGATCAAAGCCTTACCGCGGCGTATTTCCACGCGGCCACGGGGAAAGAAATACCATGGCTTTGAACTGCCGCCGACATTAGGCCAACACTTTTTATGGGAAGGAACCGGTAAAACATGAAGATCGACCGGGACTGCTATAATTCTGTCCTCACTTGCAATGACCCAAAAGGGACCTTTCATTGGACCGTCCACGGATCACTCCAAGAAGTCCATCCAGCAGATCTGGCTGACGGTTTTCTTCTGCTTCTTGGCGTAGTTTAAGGTGTTAAGGGTGCCGCCCTTTTGGTTGCTCCGGTAATCATACACGGCGATCAGCGTATCGCTGCTGTCCACCATGTACCGGTTTCTTTCGTGATAGGCAGCAGCCATATTGGTCGCAGATGACACCACATGAACCAGGTCCGAAGCTGCCTGAACGGCAGTCACCTCTGCGTTACCATCGTTATGCCCCGTAAACGGAACGGCGATTTCAAGGGTAAGCCCCGGGTTTGACTGCTTCTTTTTAATAACCAGCTCCGCCGCCCAGGTATCCACGCCCAAGGCGTTGCCGCAGATAAAGTGAGTCACTCCCTGCTCTATGGCTATATCGATTTCCTTTTCCAGCGCCTCCATGAATTTTAGAAAGCGCGGGTCTTCCCTGCCGGTCCAGGGGAATGCCCCGGGCCTGTGTCCTGTAAAGCAGCAGGTCTTTTTGCCTGCAAAGTTATTTTCCGTCTTGTCCATTAATATTTCCCCTTACTCCACCCTCGTCCTGTCAATTGATGATCGGTAGTGATCGATGCCTTTTACCCATGTGCGTTGTAGTATGAAGAGCCTGCACGGTGCGCGGGGGCTTGAACCCCATGAAATACGCTCGTAGTATTCATTACCACTGAATTGCAGCTCACACTCAACTGCTGAGTTGATCATCCACCTTGAAGGACTACCTGCTTAGCATTAAAACTCCGTTGTCCAGTTCAATTCCTGGATGGTTTCATCGAGCTGCCTCAGCTCCATGGAGTATTTATCCACTTCCTTCTGCAGGTCCTTGACGCTCACACTGCTGCGGATGGGAATCTCCGTTTTGGAGTATCTGTTAATTTTTGAACTTGCTATGTCCAAAAACTTTTTAAGAGTCATAAGTCTGAGGGAGAGGCAGTCCCTCTTTGCGAGAAGCTCTGTCAAGGTCTTTCCGTCCTTTACGGTTGTGCTGTTAACGAGATTGATCTTTGCAATAAGCTGCTCCAATTTGTTCAGGGTCTGATCCATATCAGCCAGCAGTGCATAGGGGTCCTCGGCGGTAGTTTCCCCTTCCTGGTATCTGGCGTTGTGCTCAAGTCTGCTTCTCAGTTCCGAAAGATGCGCATTCAGATAAGCGCGCTCCGCTAATGCATTTGCCAATTTCATAGTTTTCACCTCTCTTATCTAAAATTGTTTTATTTATCCTCCGCCCCGCCCCTAAGCCGGTCTCTGACTGCCATTAGGGCAAAGCCCAGCAGATTTCTGCCTCTCCATTTGGCGGGATCTTGTGTGTCGGGGTTGTTCTTGCCTATACCGATGCCCCAGATTCTATCCATTGGGCTGGCCTCTACGATAATCTTGTTTCCGGTTAACAGCAGAAATTCCCTCAGTTCTTTATTTTGAGAAAACTTATGCAGATTTCCTCTCTCCACGATGGAGCTTTTCTCCCTATCCCAGATCTCCTTATCAAAGCCCTTGGCTTTTCTGCCCAGTGACTTGCATTTGTGAGGATCTTCTGCAGCGAGGATCTCAGCTCTTATCTCTTCATCACCGAATAGCCTGGCCTTTTCTGCCATCATAAACTGCTCTGCAGTGACATAGGTCACCCCGTCCACAGTAAATGATGCCCGATACCACTGGCTGAGGCAGGTCTCGCTGACCGGGTTTGTAACAGTGTGCCCATAAAAGGGCAATATCTCCGGGCGAGCATCCCCGAGGGAAACCGCCCATTCACGGCAGTAGCCGTTGCTTTCACTTTTGTTGGATATCGTATAGTTACTGTTCATAACGGTCCCCCTATTTACTGCTTCATTTTTCTGAGCCTATTATATAGGGCTGCATGTACCAAAAAACGTGCATGCACCACTTTTGCTACAGAATGATCGTGCCTATGCCGTTTTTTAAGGGGTCAGGTGCTTTCACGTGCCGCTTTTTATGACTTTTAAAGGCACTATGGGTTCCGGTCAGGCAGAATTTTATTCCATCCCACATTTCCGAAGTATCGATCTTTCCCTCCCAATGGTCCATAAGAGGCCGGTAGCACGTCTTTATGAACTCAAATATCTTCGTAAAATCAGCACCCGGGCAGTCCTTTTCGTCGCCCTCTAAAATCTGCGGATTTTCGGGGTCGATGGAGACGCGGATAATCTGGAAGCTGTCGCCGTTTCGGTAGTCCACATACACACGGGGACTTCCGGCGGCAAGCCTTGCACCAACCATGAGAATATCGCCATCTGTGTCCTCCAAAACCAAAATCTTGTACGGGACATCGTGCTTCCTGGGGTATGCCGCACCTGTGGTGATAAAGCCGTCGATGCCCTTACGCATCCAGTCGACTCCCCCATCAAGAGGATAATGAAGATATGCATAGAGAGCCTTCTGCTTATCCGGATCATCGAAGTGAAGGTCTATTTTGCTCTGAAACAGCTCCCAGCCCAGATAGGCGTCGTTTTCGATTTCCCAACATGTTAACTCACGGTGAACCGCATCTGCATCTTCGCAGCTTTCACTCATTTGCCAGATTTCATCGATAAGGGCTTCCGCTTCAAGGCCGTAGATCGATTTAAACGCTCCCAGCTTATGGGGCAAAAAGCGCTGAATAAGCTTACGGACGTCTTCGGTCATGGCAGCTTCATCGTTTAACCGACTTTTATATTTCCGTTCAACCGCCTTACCGGCAAGGTCAACATTGTCTCTGTATGCCTCCATCAACCTGTCGGCATAGCTGATGTCGTTCCTGAGTGCATCCAGACGTATTTTTTCCTGTATCAGAAGAAACTCGTCAAGAGGGATTTGCTTCTTGAGATACTTGCTGAGCCAGTAGAGTATCTGCTCATTATCTCTCAGTTCTTCCCTGTAGTACTCCGCATTCAGATAATATCCCAGGTTTTCGCCGAATATAGTGCCATCCTCACGCACCCAATAGCCGCAGCATCCCATGTCCGAGATGTCCCAGCGGTTTACGTGATCGTCGATCCACTCTTTTGTATGCTTTCCGCCGGGCTGGTTCATTGTATACTTCAGGACAAAGGGCTTTAAGGGTGAATAGCGGCATTTGCTGTGGAGTATATCGCCTTCCTTAAAAGGGACAGGCACATCCAGCCACATACCTTCAAAGCTGTTAAAAAGCTCCTGCTGTTTGTCTTTTTCTTCCGTATAATACGGTTCGATAATCCTCACAGGCACGCCGTCGCGGTTAAAATCTATAACGATTCCTTTCCGTCCGTATTCACTGACTTCATCCTCAATATACTTCTTGCCTATGCGGAAAACGGTCACATTCTCAATATAAGAATTCTCCCTTTCCCTGGCAGCCTTAAGGCATATGTCCGGATTTACATAGATTCCGCCGTCTTCGATAAACTCCGGATCACCGCTGTACCAGGAATCACAAAACAGTGTCTTTCTTGTCCATACCGCCCGATCGGATATATCATAAAACTCCTTCAGCGTCCGCTTTAATAGCTCCGTATAGTCCCTGATAAAGCCGTGTGTGCTTTCGATTCTGTCCAACCACGGGCACTCCTCCACCGCCATATCCGGCACGGTTTCTATGATATCCTCCCATGCGGCAAAGCGCTCCTCCAGGGTACGGTCCTCGTTCTGCCACACCAGAAAAGCAGCTTCCATGGCATTGAACTCATGCCCTAGCTTTCGGTTGTGTTCTGCTATGTCTTTTGAATTGATCCAGGAATAAATGTCCATTATGTATTCCTTTCCGAGTTTTTCATCATAATTTACAGCCACGTCCACCAATAATCGAAGGCCTTTCGGTACCCGTTACCCTTCATCGGCAGTTCATCGTAGCCAAGTTTTCGAACCTTGCGGGCGGAGACCCTTTTTAGAAATCGCTGAGCGTAACTGTCTCTGGCGCGTTTCACCCGATCTATATGGAAATAATCGTCAAGTTCCGCATCATACTCCACCGGAACATATATTGAAGGCCTTAAATAACTGCTTTTATGCGATAACATATAGACCAGGTGTTTCTTGCGGTTTCTTTTTTGCATCCTTCTCTCATAATGCTTTTTCTTGCAAAGAAGGTGGTATTCCAGATAGTCAAAATCCGAATTGCTTTCGATTGCCATGCCGTTTTCTGCTAATATATCGCCCATGCTGTTCCACCTCCTTACGCTTAAAGCATATTCAAGCGGATGTACCAATTTTTCCTCACATATTAATTCTCAAACAATTCTTAACATTCATCTACTTAGCATCAATTGCCTTAAAACAGGCTATACAGCAGCATAGATCGCCAAATGCTCTACGGGACAAACCGCTGACTGTTGTCCTGATTTCATCAATATTTGAATCTTGTGTAAGCCCTGAATAATGATCAATATACTGATTAACGTTATCTATAAGACTGTCATGGGTTTGAGTGCGCAGATCATTGTATCGCCCAAACAAAACAACATCTGAATACACACTTTCGATTCGTAATCGCAGATATTCGGCAGATAATCTGCATATCTTAAGCCAAAGCTGTTCCAGTTCTTTCCCCTTATCTTCGCCAAACGCTTTGGCAAGCATAGGAATATTATCTAAAGATTCATATATTTGCATATAGTTAAATTCTGATATGTCAGTGATTTTTGTTGCCATAACTCACCACCACAGATCAAAGAACCATTCAGACATCAGGGCAAAGGCTTTGTTCTTTGCATCCTTTTGACGCTCACGAAACTCCTTATATGCATTGTTTCCCTCTTCGTTGTTTTCGAATTTCACATCCTTTAAATGCTCATACGGATCTTCCCCGCAAAAGCGAAAGAGACTTGCCATTTCCGATAAGATTTCATCCCACCGATTCGAAGCATATTCACTCATTTCGCTTCTTTGCTTCTCCCGTTCGCTGTTGGTTGTACAGACATTTTCAAAGTACCAGGCACTGTTTGGGGAGACCTTTTCACAATCTCTGGATAGACCCAGCTCGTCCCAATGCAGTTCAATCCACTCCTCATCCAGCTTATGCGGGTGCGAAAGATTATGCTCTTTCAGATAATCCAGCATTTCCGGGAAGATTTTCGTGAACCAGAAGCATATTTCATAAGTATCACTATCGCAAAAGCCTCGTGTGCAGCGCTGATAGGCGTACCTGAAAAAGCGGATGACCTTACCGGGCCATAAGGTTCTAAAGCTGTTCTTTGCAATTTGATATACGGAAAGCGACATGCTATTCCTCCTCATCCACATCTGATTTATTCGGCGAAAACTCGCATATAACTCTGCCTTCCTCCAGCATTTTGCCGTAATTATTGATATCAAAGGTTCTGGCATCGTCGCAGATGATGATCTTCTGAATATTCCAGCGTTTTTCATCGCCCGGCTCGCCGCCATCATCGGAGCTTTCCGGCTCCTCGCTGCGAATGGGGCTGGTTGCCTTGAAGTTAAAAATGGGCTTTATGACTTTCAGTATGTCTGCGGTGGGGCCTATGTTCGCCACGATCTCGTCCATGCCCTTATAGGTCATGGGGCATTCGTCCAGGGTGGAGCGGTCCACGGAAGTGGTGTAGACACCGGCCTCGTCCATGGTCTTCTTGAACTCCTCCACGGTAAAGCGGGAGAAGGCGTCTTTTCTGGAGAACAGGCGGCCTGCCCCGTGAGGTGCGGACATGTTCCAGTCGGGGTTGCCCTTTCCTACGCAGAGCAGAGACCCGTCCCTCATGTTGATGGGGATCAGCAGCTTCTCTCCTTCCTTGGCGGAAACAGCGCCCTTGCGGATTATGTTGCTGTCGTGATCGATGTAGTTGTGAATGGTGGTGAACTGGCTTACGGGCTGCAGCTTGGCATCCTCATCCACGGCCTCGTTGTACCTGTCCAGAATGATCTTTGCGATGAGATTCCTGTTCTCGGTAGAGAACTCCTGGCAGATGCGCATGTCGTGAAGATACTGCTGGCTGTATTCTCCGTAGAGGTAGGCGAAGTCCTCGGGAATATCCATTTCTGCGTAGTGATAATTCCTGTGGAGTTCCTTTATGGCGGCCTGAATCTCGGTTCGCCTTCCGGCAGCCTTGTATTCTTCGATGAGTCTGTTTTGCTCCGCTAAAAGCTCACCGTAGCCCCTGTGAAGACTGCAGGCCAGCTTTTGATAGTATTCCGCCACCTGCTTGCCCAGCTTGCGGCTTCCGGTATGAATTACCAGATAGAGATTGTCCTCGTCGTCCTTATCTACCTCAATAAAGTGATTGCCGCCTCCAAGGCTTCCCAGAGACCTCTCCATAGACCTGGTATCCTTCAGTTGTCGATAGCAATTCATTTCCTGAAGCTTTGGAAATTTCATCTGGCGACCCTTGTGGATCTCTCTGCCTGCGGGGATGTATTCGTGAATGATTTCATCCAGGAGCTTCAGATCGATTTCTGTCTTGCCCAGCGCCACGGTCAGCATGCCGCAGCCAATGTCCACGCCCACGATGTTGGGAATGATCTTTTCTCCCAGATCTGCAGTAAAGCCTATGACGCAGCTTTTTCCGGCGTGACAGTCCGGCATTATGCGGATCTTTGCGTCCTTAAAGGGCTCCTGATCCAGAAGACCTTTGATCTGCTCTGTGCAGGATTCCTCCACGTTATCCGTAAACACCTTGGCGGTGTTGAATTCTCCTTTTATCTCTTTCATTTTCTATCCTTTCTGTGACGCCTCGTCCCTATCGTTTAAGGCATTGAGTACCATGCGGTAGCAATGCATGTTGGGTTTGTAGTACGGATTACCGAAAATCGGGATATCGTCGCCGTCAAAATACTTCATAAGGGCCGCGCAAACCCCTGCGCTTCTGGATATTCCGGCCTCGCACTGAACGATGAGGAGAGGCACCCTCTCTTGAGCTTTCAAAGCGAAATCTGCAATTATCCTTGCCTCTTCGGCTGTCATTGCGTATACCGACTTTCCGTCCACATCGTCGAAGAAGATGAAAAGCACGGCCTTGATGTATTCGTTTTCTGCGATCTTCGCCGGAAAGCCGGTTGCATCTGCAATAGATATGATGACGCATTCTTTGTCCGGTTTTTTATACGAAAAGTCTATTGCATCTTTTCTGGACATAACTTTGAATTCCATACGTGTCCCCTAATCCTTCCGCGATTCACAGGGGAGTTTCTTGTCTAAATACTCCTCTACGCAGCGCCTGAAAAGCTCCATGGATTCCTTGTCGTTCATGCGGTGACCCTTGGCGATCTTTTCTATTTGCATTACCGGGAGGACTTCTTCGGTGAGCTTTGCGTCCAGAAGCTCGTCCTCTGTGCCGAGGATTGCGATGCATTTACCGGTATAACGCTTTATACCATCTCGTTCCCTGCATCTCCATCCTTTTGTCCTGTCCTTGAAGCAGTCCCAAGCCTCCTGCAGTTGCTCGGTGTATTCGTAGCCGGGAACCAAACCGGGAATGTACTTTTCCGGAGGGACGCAGGGGTTCATGACGACTGTGGGGACATTAAGCAAGGCCCCTAATACAAGAGCATAAAAGCCGCCAAAGCTGGTACCGACTATGAGGTCATACTCTTTGTCCAGATAAGTCCTGAAAATCTCATACGGTTCCGTCGTTTCGTATGCAATCTGAGGTGCCTCGACGCATTCTGCGGGTAAGATTTTAAGGAGTTCTCGGTAAGCTGCATTGTCCGCATTTCCGTAGAGACCGTGAAGATTCAATACGCGGGCTTTGGATTGAATGTATTGATTCTTTTGCCGCTGTTCCTCAGCGAGGATTTCTATAATCTCTTCCTCGTCTAACTCATCCAGTGTGAACTTTTCATACCAGCTGACTCCTAAATCACCAAGTGAAACGGTACGCCCCCATACAGGAACGTGAGGGGTTGGTCGGTAATCAGGGTCGCGGTTTTGGTCTATTTTCAATGCAAAATCATAGGCATTTTTCATTGTCAGAGCCATTTGCTTTAAATTCAGGGGATTGTTCGGATCATTCTCCCTCTTCCCCCAATCCAAGATTTCCACTGATTGAAGTCCCAACTCCGCAGCCTTAGAAACGGTGTTAAACATACACTGAAACACGATACCGGCATTTACATAATCGTCACCCCCAAACTCCATGCATTCGGGAGTATATAACGCATATACTTCACGTCCGTCAGCAGTGAACCTCCATTGCAGTTTTGTTGCAATGCAGCCGCCCAGCGGCATGAGCCCGCGGTATTCTTTGTCTATTATTTCGTTCAGGCGGTCTCTGGTTGTCAAATCGCAAAGCAGACCAAAATCGCGTGATCCATATTTATAATTATTTAATTTCTTCCATGGTTTAGTGGGAAGCGCCACAGAAGCATACTCAGCCGATCCCGTAAATGTAAACCCCTCGCAGTCTTTGTTCACCGAATAGAAATGCTGCATGCTATCGTATACCACCGTGGCATCGCTTCCGAAGTACTTCTCCCAGTAGAAGCAAAGCTCTTTGTTGTGGGATACGAGATATAACTTGATGTCTTTAATGTTTGTTTTTTCCATCTGAAATCACCTCGTTATTGCCGTGCTGTATTAAAGCTTTCCGCCGTCATTTTTACTGTTCCGAGGAATCGTCATCATCTTCTTCCCGGACGGAAAATTCTTCGTTATCAATGATGCATAAGGCAGCAACTTCATCGCCTTCAAATGTAGACTTCCTTATGGCTCGGGCCAAAGTCTCCATCTGATGCGGGGCACTTTCTGACGATACTATCATATGATATTCAAAATTACCTGTGGTGATATATATGCCGCCGATATTTTCCGGTTTATCCTCAACCTTTACCCAGAAGCACACATCACCGTACGCACAGTTCTCCTCACCATCTCCGATATATATTGAATTGAATAAGCCTCTTGCGAAATTGCGTGCACTTTCATATTCCCACGGATTATCGGCAATCACATGTTTCTCAAATCCGAACATCGCGATGAAATGCAACAGATTAATATCTTCTCTAAACAAAGAATCCTCATCTATCCTTGGAAGGAGATAGCATAATGTATCGCTGTAAAGTCTTTTGAAGTGAGCAAAGTTGAATTCTTCGCGTTTTTTTGCATCAGCCGTAAGATTTGCCCAGTAGAACTCCAGTGCATCAAGTTTATCTTTCGGTTTTTTATTAACAATGGAGATAACTTCAGGAGCCTTGCCCTGCTCATATATCCCCATATTGAACTCGTGACCGTTTGGAGCCACGATTATGACGCCTTCATCGTTAAATGTTTTGGGATAATGTCTAAAGACGTCTTCAAGAGGGACGCTCCCCACTAAAATGACATTTGCGCCCTTACGGGCAAACCTGACGAAACTATCATACATTTCTTTCAGTTCTGCAGGCTTTTGCGTAAAATTCTCAAGTCCCTCAATGATTAGAGTAAGCCAGCCACAGGTGCCTGGAAAATCTCCGATTATCTTTTCTATGGGCTCATCCTCTTTCGGTTTTCTCAGGTATAACTCGGAAACCTCAGCATAGTACTTGCGCATGTTCCGATAGAAGCCTTCGGCAGAGTACAGCGCCACATATGCTTCTCCGTGAACGTCATCTTTGTCTATCTGCTGCATCAAGTAATGGATGGTAGCGTCGGTTAATTCAGTATCCGTGCATTGCACATATTTTATGATTTCCGTTCTTTCTTTACGGTTCTTCCACCAGTTGTAGAGTTCCTCGTATAATCTTCTGTCTATCTTTTGCATATCTTTACCTCAGAAACA
>JABUTE010000179.1 GCA_021443825.1 Bacillota bacterium | reverse complement strand
GGAAGCACCATGTAGCCGGCGCGCACCGACGGCGCGATGGTCTTGGTAAAGGTATTGAGATAGATCACGCAGCCTTTTTTCGACAGGGAATAGACCGTTTCTTCCGTTTTAGTCGAGGGGGTAAACTCCGATTCCACATCGTCTTCGATGATGTATCTGACCGGCTGCTGCTCTGCCCAGCGGATATATTCCCGGCGCTTGGCGGCGCTGGCCGTAACGCCGCTGGGATAGCTGCGGTAGGGCGTGATGTGCAGCACCCGGGCCTGCGCCCCCCAAAGAGCCTCGCTGCGGATGCCGTCGGGCCCCAGCGGCAGATGCTCCAGCAACACATCGTTGGCCTCATAGACCTGCCGGATCTTTTCGTACGAAGGCTCTTCGATGGCATAGACCAGGTTTCGCCCCAGAATGTGCACCAGAAGGCCGTACAGATACTCGGCGCCGGCCCCGATGACGATCTGCTCCGGCTCGGCCTCAATGCCCCGGTTTTCCTTCAGATAGTCGGAGATCGCCGTGCGAAGCTGCAGGCAGCCGTTGTTGGGCGATTTGATCAGCAGGGCAGGCCCGTATTCGGCGATGACCCTTCGCATGGCCTTTGCATAGGTGGAAAAAGGAAAGGGCGGCAGCTCCCGGCGCATCTCTTCCGGCTCAGGCAAAGGGGCCGCATCCGAAAGCATGGGCCGCAGCGGCACCGTTTCCGAAAAGCCGTCGGTGTCGCTATAGATGACGAAATAGCCGCTCCGCGGGCGGATCTCGATATAGCCCTCGGCTTCCAGCAGCTCCATGGCATGGTCGACGGTGATGACGCTGATCTCCTGCTCGGCAGCCATGGTCCGCTTGGAGGGAAGCTTTGTTCCTTCGGGCAGATCGCCGCTGAGGATCTGCCGGCGCAGCTGCTCATACAGCTGCAGATAGGCAGGTTTTTTTTCGTTTTTGTCGATCTCCAGTTTCATTCCGATCTCCTCTGCCTGAGGGCTTCTCTCTTATCTGATCATATAAAAATAAATAAAACTGGATATTTTAATATATCCATATTTGTATTAAAACATATAACAGATAAAACAACAAGCGATTCTCATTCCCGGCAGACGTTTTTCTGCCGGATCAAACGATCGGAGGATATCAAATGAAAAACAAAAAGATGATCCGTCTTACCCAATGCGCCCTGATCGCGGCCCTTGCCTATATCGCCTTTCAGTTTCTTCGCATCGACATTCCGGTAGGAACCGAGCGTACCGCCATTCACCTTGGCAACGCAGTAGTCGTATTGGGCGCGCTTCTTTGCGGCGGAGCCTGGGGCGGCCTTGCCGGCGCTTTGGGCCTTACCCTTGCCGACGTGACTGCCGGTTATCTCACATCTGCTCCCAAGACCTTTATTCTGAAGATGGTCATCGGCCTGATCGCAGGCGGCATTGCCGGAAAGCTGGGCAAGACCGAAAAGAAAACGGCAGCGGAACAGACCAGGGTCGCGCTGCTTTCTTCCGTAGCCGGTCTGGGCGTCAATGTATTCTTAGATCCCATCTTCGGCTACTTCTATAAGACCTATCTCATCGGCACACCGCAGGATCTGGCCAAGACTCTTGCAAAGATCGGATCGGCTGCGACGCTGGTCAATGCTATTGCCTCGGTCATCGTGGTAACGGTCGTATGGCCTGCCTTATACAGCGCCCTGAAGAGGTCTGATCTGATCAACTGGTAAGAACAGGGCATTCTCTTAAAATTTATTAAAAATATTTAGAAGATAGGAAATTTACCCCTATCTTCTTTCGGCAAAATAGAGTATAATTACGTTACGAATGTACGTATGACGACTGACAGCACCTTTACAGGTGCGATCAAATATGTTTTTTTGGAGCGGGTCTATCATGATCCGGTCCTCCCGACTGGAGCTTTTTCTTCACTGTAAGGTGAGCTTTTGTTTAATGTTCTGCGTTATTCTCGTCTCTTTGTTTATCTACTGAGTGTTTCGTTTTCAGTTTCAGGTTCAGAGAGTGTGAGAATTCATTGAGCTTTCAGCAAAAACCTAATCTGCAGATGAGGTACGGTTACAGTCTGCAGTTCTATTTATCCATTCCTTTGCGCAGATCTGACAGCAGATCTGCTTTTTATTTGCTTTGGGGGCAGCCCGGGCGTTGCCGGCAAAAGTTCTGCCTTGCAGCCGTCTTCCCGAAGGGAAAGCCTTGCGCTTTACGCCTTTTGGCTTTAAACTAATAAGTGGTGCCGGCAAAGCCGCAGCACCTGTTTTTCAAAATTGCACCACTGTATTTTCCATCCCTTCGACCGATCAAAAGGAGGATCCATGAATACCCTGACCCAAGAGCTTTCCGGCATTCTCGCCGCCTCTCTTCCCGAAAAATATACCTCCGTATCCTATGCCATCGTAAAGGACGGTCAGCTGCTGGCAGCTGACGCCCTGGGCACCACCGGCGGCAGGCATCCCAAAAAGGCGACTGCCGATTGCACCTATAATGTGGCATCTGTCTCCAAGATCTATTGCACCGTTGCGGTAATGCAGCTTGTCGAGCAGGGCAAGGTCGACCTGGATACCCCCATTTACAAATATCTGCCCCGCTTCATGATGCCCGATGAGCGGTATAAGAAGATCACCCTGCGCCACTGCCTCAGCCACTCCTCCGGTCTTCCCGGAACCCAGTGGAAGGGCTTTTCCGTTTCCGATACCACCGATGAGGATGCCTATTACGACTGGGTCTACAGCTTCATGGCCCACAGCTATCTGAAGGCCGAGCCCGGCGAATATTCGGTCTATTGCAACGACGGCTTTACCATGGCCGAAATGGTCGTTGCGCAGGTCTCAGGGGAAGCCTACGGCGATTATTGCATGAACCACATCACCGAGCCCATCGGCGCCCATTCCTCCCGTCTGGCCTATAACCAGAACCCGGCTCACCCCTTGGTCATCGAAGGCAAGGGCCCCCAGGAAAAGCTTCTCATTCAGGGCGGCGCCGGCTATACCACCAGCATGACCGATCTTTGCACCTTCGGTATGCAGTTCCTGGGCAAAAGCGCCATCATCTCCGAAGAAAGCAAAAGGGAGATGGCTAAAAAGCAGGGCTGCACCTTCCTCTCCATGGATGAACGCTCCGAAAGCTTCGGCCTTGGCTGGGATACGGTCTGCATGACCCGCCCCGACTTCGACCTGGGCGAGGGCGTTCTCGTAAAAGGGGGAAACAGCTTTCAGTTCACCACCCAGTTCATCGTCGTTCCAAAGTACAACGCGGTGCTGGCCATGTCGGAGACTCACGACTGCAAGCTGGATGTGCAGGAGGTGCTGCTGCGCCTGTTCGCCTATGTGATGAGCAGGGAGGGGGTCAATATCTGCAAAAAAGGAAAGCTGATCCCCGAAGCATATATCGAAAAATACGCGGGAACCTATCTGATCCCTTCGGGCATTCTGGAGATGAAGATGTACGGCGCCCATTGCTCCGTCGTCATGAAGAATACCAGAGGCGGCCAGCACGGCTGGCTGAAGCCCTTCACCTTCGACGGCGAAAAATTCGTTTCCGAAGACCGCACCCTGCTGTTTGAAGAGGCCAAGGGCGACACCTTTGCCCTGTCGGCCTTTAACGGCATTACGGCGCCCATGGCCCAGAAGGCGACGGCAGGCCAGCCCCTTTCTTCCGCATGGAAAAAGAGACTGGGCAAGAAATACATCGTGGTCGATGCCACGGCCACCGATATCGTCATCAACGACATCTCCACCGGCTTTATCGTCAAGCAGCTGGAGGGCTTTGAAGGCGTTCTGGTGTTCAGCTTCTCGGGCAGCGCCGGCACCGAGATCTACGGTCTCTTCGAATCGGCGGTAAAGCCGGTGGAAGACGACATCGCGACCGGTTTTCTGCGCACCCCCTCCAATCCCAGCCGCGACCTTTGCACCCCCATGTTCGAGGAGCGGGGCGGCGTGGAATATTGCGTGGCCAGCTCCTATGTCTATAAGGATGTTGCGGCTCTTCCCGTTTATGAGGGCCAGGGCTTCGGCAAAAAGGGCGAAGAAAACGCCGTCTACCGGCTTCCCTATAAGCTTTCGCAGCTGCCGAAGATTCCCAAGGGCAGAAGGATCATGGTCATGAACGACGACCTGAGCTGCGTATGGGATTCCCTCAAGGGGCTGCCCTTTACCGGTGTGGATTCCGGCTATATCTCGTTCATCTGATCAAAAGGAGCTTCTATGAGAATCAATAAATACATCGCTTCTGCCGGCGTCTGCTCCCGGCGCAAGGCCGACGAGCTGATCGCCCAGGGCAAGGTGAAGGTCAACGGCGCGGTGCTGACCGAGCCGGGCTACGATGTGACCGAGGACGATCTGGTCATGGTCAACGGCCACTATATCGAGGGCTCCGATAAGCTGGTCTATTACATTCTGAACAAGCCGGCCGGCTATGTGACCACCACCGCCGACGAGTTTGGCAGACCGACGGTGCTGGATCTTCTCACCGACATCAAGACCCGCGTGTTTCCTGTGGGCCGTCTGGACTACGAGACCACCGGTCTGCTGATCCTGACCAACGACGGCGATCTGGCCAACCACATTACCCATCCCTCCAAAAAGGTGTTCAAGACTTATATCGCAGAGATCGATGGCGAGATATCCCTGCACGAGGCCGACCGGCTGGCGAAGGGCGTCACTCTCGACGACGGCTATCTGACCAAGCCGGCGCAGGTAAAGATCTTAAAGCAGGGCAATCACTCTGTCGTCGAGATCCGCATCAGCGAGGGCAAGAACCGCCAGGTAAGGCGCATGTTCAAGGCCATCGGCTACACCGTTGTTGCGCTGCAGCGGGTCAGCATCGGCAATATTCAGCTGGGCCATCTGCACGAGGGCCACTACCGCAAGCTGAGCAAGGAAGAGATCGACTATTTGAAGAATTGCTGAGCAGACGCTTTTTTTCAACAGCCCGCAGGTCTTGCTGCGACTTGCTTTTCGGCCTTTCATAGCCTTCTGGACGAAACTTTTTCACCGGTTTTCGACAGGCGTCTGTGGAAAGTGGAAAATGCCGAAAAGCGTTGAAATACATGGAGTTTTGCCGGTTTATGCATCCTGTCTGCAAAAAAGTTTTCCACAGGATGAGATGCATCGGTGAAAAGGGAAAGGAATCATCATGAGTACAGAACGAATCTACCGTCAGCAGGTCTATTTGAAGGAACTGGATGCCAGCCTTCTGCAGCTGCTGCGCACCGAGGAGGAATGCAAAAATGCAGGCCGAAGGTTTCAGAAGGAAACCATGCTGGCCGTTTTGGATAAGACCATCTTCTTCCCCGAAGGAGGAGGCCAGCCCTGGGACGAAGGCACCATCGAAGGCATTGAGGTGATCGAGGTGCTGGAAGATAAATCAACCGGCCTGGTATGGCATCGCTTAAAGGAGGCCCCTCTGGAATGCGGCCCGGTGCATTGCGTCCTCGACTGGCAGCGCCGTTTCGACCATATGCAGATGCATTGCGGTGAGCATGTGCTCTCGGGCACCTTCTATAAGCTGTGGGGCATCGAAAACAGAGGCTTTCACATGGGAGACGGCTATGTGACCATCGACATGGCAATTCCCGAAGGAAGCGACCTCACGGAGATCACCCCCGAAATGCTGAAGACGGCCGAGCTGAAGGCCAATGAGGCCGTCTGGGCCGATCTTCCCGTTATCACCCGGTATTACGATACCCGCGAAGAGGCCAATTCCCAGCCGGTGCGAAAGGAGATCAAATTCGATGAGGATATCTCGGTAGTCTTCTGCGGCGAGGGGGAAGCCATGACTGACTGCTGCGCCTGCTGCGGCACTCATCCTGCCACCACCGGTCAGATCGGCTCCATTCGCATCTTAAGGGGCGAAAAGTATAAGGGCATGCTGCGTCTTCATTGCAAGATGGGCCGTTATGCCCTGCTGGATGCCATGCAGAAATCGGAGATCACCGCAAGGCTCTGCAAGGAATATTCCTCCGAGCTGGATGACCTGGAAGAGAGGATGGCCATCCAGGCCGAAAAGAACGCCCAGGCCCGCAAGGAGCTTTACGACTTGAAAAAGAACCTGCAGGCGGCAGAGGCCGAGCAGCTGCGTCCATTGCTGGGCAAAAAGCCGGTGTTCAAGTGGTATAAAGACTTTTCGGCCGACGATCTGCAGGCCGTTGCCCACCTTCTGGAAAAGGAGCTGACCGGACTCATCTGCCTTGCCAGCGAAAAGGAGAACACGGTCATGCTGGCCTCGGGCGGCGAGCCTGCCTGCGGCATGCTGGTAAGAGACAACGCCTCCATCTATCACGGAAAGGGCGGCGGAAGCCCGAAGCTGGCCCGCGCCATCTTTACCGATGCCGAAGACATGAATCTCTTTATGGACCTGATCGAAAAGCACCTGCGCTAGCGGATCCGGCCCCACCGGCAGTAAGCACAAACAAAGATCCCGGACTCAAAGAGTCCGGGCTCTGTTCTTTTTTGCTGGTACGGTTATTTTTCCAGATAGATATGATAGTCCATGCCTTCGGTAACGTAGCCGATGACGGCGGCGTCTACGCCGGCTGCGATCATCTCTGCCAGGCATTTGTTGGCATGCTCTTTGGGCAGGGCGATGAGAAGACCTCCGCTGGTCTGCGGATCGTAGAAGACATCTTCCAGTGCCAGGGGCATTCCCTCGCAGGGGCAGATATGCCCGTCGGTATGCCTGCGGTTGTTGTAGGCTCCCTCGGGAACAAAGCCCATATCGGCCATCTCCAGCGCCTCTTTATAGACAGGCACCTTCGAGCTTTTGATATGGATGCTGGTATGGCTTCCGTCTGCCATTTCGTAGCAGTGGCCCATCAGTCCGAAGCCGGTGATATCGGTGCACGAGCTGACCGGATACTTCAGCATGATCTCTGCGGCGTATTTGTTCAGGGTGGCCATCTGCCGGTAGACCGTCTGGATCAGCCGGTCGCTGACCAGGGTCTCGTCGGCCTTGCGCGCGGTGGTGAGGATCCCTGTTCCAAGCCGCTTGGTGAGGATCAGGGCATCGCCGGGCTTTGCCGCGCTGTTGGAAAGGATCTTATCCGGGTGAACGAAGCCGGTCACCGCAAGGCCGTAGAGAGGCTCCTTGCAGTTGATGGTATGGCCGCCGGTGATGATCACGCCGGCCTCCATGGCCTTGTCGTAGCCGCCTGCAAGCACGCCCCGGATGTCTTCCTTCGACATCTCTTTGGCGACTGCCATCACGTTCAGCGCCAGCTTGGGCGTTCCTCCCATGGCGTAGACATCGCTGATGGAATTGGCTGCGGCGATCTGCCCGAAGAGATAAGGATCGTCGACGATGGGCGGAAAGAAGTCGGTGGTGTTGATCACGGCCACATCGTCAGTGATCTTATAGACACTGGCATCATCTGCCGTGTCGTAGCCGACGAGCAGCAGGGGATCGTATGGAGTTTTCATGTCTTTGAGCATCTCGGAGAGCGTCCCGGCTCCCACCTTGGCGCCTCAGCCGGAGCAGCTGGCCAGGCTGGTCAGTTTGGTATGTTCACTCATGGTTTCGTCCTGTTATTGTTCGTCGATATGATACAGCTGCCGGTAGCCGCCGGCTTCAAGCAAAACGACCTTTTCCAGCTCCTCCGGAAACGGCTTCAGGTGATCGATGCCGTCTGCATCAAACCGGCAGCAGATGCCGCAGCTGCTGGAAAGGCTTCTGGGCACCGGCATGGTCACCGCCGAAAGGCCCCGGGCTTCGCACAGCTTTTTAAATTTGATGGCTCCGAAGTGAGAGAAAAAGGTCGCGATATAAGTCATATGCTTTCTGCTTTGCTGTTATTTGGTGATATCAAGTACGTAGTCACCGTTTTCCTGGGTGACCACTACATTATACCCCTGATTCTTAACAAAGCGAGAAATATTTTCGGTGGCGGTGGTATTATCGACCACGATCCGGTATGCATTCTCTTTGGACTGCATCGCCTTGCGGATCATTACAACGGGTTCGGGGCAGGAAAGGCCTCTTGCATCCAGTGTATTCATGATAGATCTCCTTTATAATTTATGCGTTATGCGTTCTTTTTGCTGTTCATGAAGCCGATCACAACGCAGACGACAAGACCGATAACAACAGCGATCTGTCCGTTGGCAGTGGGACCGTTGCCGCTGGATGCCAGACCGAAGTTATGGCAGCAGGCAGCGCCTACGGCGTAGCCGACGACGGTTACGGCAGAGTCGGCATTTCCTTCGCCTGCCAGGATCAGCTGTCTTAAGGGGCATCCGCCCAGCAGTACGCTGCCCAGACCGACCAGCACCATGCCCAGAAAGTTCCAGATATGGGCGGTGTGTGCAACAGGCTGGCCTGCAAAGCCGAGATTGAACTTGCCCAGCACCAGGTTGCCGACCAGGCATGCAGCAAAGATCATGACAAAGCCGGTGATCAGCTTGGTATCCTTAAAGAGGATCAGGTCTCTGATGCCGCCGACCATGCAGAGTCTGCTGATCTGGGCCAGAACACCTGCCAGGATGCCTGCGCCAAGAGCGATGCCGACAGCAGCGTGCAGGGAGCCGGGGCCTTCTGCAGAGAATGCCAGCAGGGTGGGGAAGCCGACCAGCAGGATCAGCAGCCCGACCTGAACAGCAGGGAAGGCAACGCCTTCAAGGGTCTTCATCTTATAGCTTCTGCCCAGAGAATAGCCCTTGTTGAGGAAGAAGACGCCGCCCAGGATGCCGCAGACAAAGCCTGCCAGCGCGACCAGCGCATTCAGGTCGCCGCCAGCCAGACGAAGCACCATTCTTAAGGGGCAGCCCAGGAACATGAGAGCTCCGACCATAACGGCAAAGCCCAGCACGAAGCGGGTGAAGGGAGAGGAACCGCCCTTGGGCTGGAATTCCTTTCTTACCATCGACATGATCATAGCGCCCAGTACCAGACCGATGATCTCGGGACGGATGTACTGTACGACACCGGCGCTGTGAAGCTTGAGGGCACCTGCGGTATCTCTGATAAAGCAGGCGATGCAAAAGCCCATGTTCGCGGGGTTTCCTGCCAGCACCAGTAAGGCACCCAGAAGACCTACGACCAGGCCTGCAATAATGATCGTAATTCTTTCTTTCTTGTCACTCATTATTGTATCTCCTAAATAAAAAAACAGACTGTTTCGCCGAAAAATTCAGCAAAACGAATTAATACGTTTATTATAATACCATTACTTGCTGTAATATTTATAGGTTAATTTAATAGAATTTGCGTATCATATATATGGATTATAAATAATAATATTTTGTCTATTAAAATTCTTTCTGCCAACTTTTTTGATAAATCATAAAAAATTGCGAATAATACGATAGGGATATGCTATAATAGTCCTGCAAAAGGGCAGTGTAAAGGGCGTTCTTTTTTTATGCGTCCTATGTTGCCGCACGCTTTTCTGCTGAGAGGATGCCATGAACCAATACTATCTCGATAATGCAAGCACCAGCTTTCCCAAGCCGGCACCCGTTGCAGATGCGGTCTATCAATATATGACCGGCATCGGCGCCAATGTCAACCGCGGCGGCTACGAAAGCGCCTACAGCGCGGCCGAAATGGTCTTCGAGTGCCGTCAGCTGCTGGCCGAGCTGTTCGGTGCAGAGGACTGCAAAAACGTAGTCTTTACAAAAAATATCACGGAGAGCCTCAATGTGGTGCTCAAGGGCTTCTTAAAGCCCGGCGATCACGTGCTCGTATCGTCGATGGAACACAATGCCATGATGCGCCCCATCGTGCAGCTGGCAAAGCAGGGGGTGGAATTCGACCGCATGCCCTGCAGAGAAGACGGTTCTTTGATCGTCGAAGAGATCGAAAAGCTGATCCGCCCCAACACCAGAGCCATCTGTATGCTTCACGCCAGCAATATCTGCGGCACCGTTCTTCCGGCGCCTGAAGTCGGAGCGATCTGCCAAAAGCACGGACTGAAATTTATTCTGGATGTGGCTCAGACCGCCGGCGTAACGGAGATCAACATGCAGACGATGCACATCGATGCCCTTTGCTTTACCGGTCATAAGAGTCTGCTGGGTCCTCAGGGCATCGGCGGCTTCATCCTGAAAGAAGATATGATCGCGCAGATCGAGCCCCTCATCTCGGGCGGCACCGGAAGCATTTCTCACAGTGAGGAGGTTCCCGAATTCATGCCTGACCGCTTTGAACCGGGCACCATGAACCTGCCCGGCATCATGGGCCTTCGGGCTGCTCTGCTGTGGCACAAAGAGCAGCCGAAGGGCAGTGTTCTGGCGCACGAGCTGCAGCTGACCCAGGCCTTCCTCGACGGCATGAAGCCGCTGGAAGAAGCAGGTCTCATCCGCATCGCAGGCAAAAAAGACTGCGAGGACCGACTGGCTGTCGTTTCCATTCAGTCAACACAGACCGATCCTGCCGAGCTGGCTTTTCGTCTGGACAGCGAGTACGGCATCATGACCAGAGTCGGTCTTCACTGTGCTCCCAATGCCCACAAGACTTTGGGCACCTATCCCGAAGGAACCGTCCGTTTTTCCTTTGGCTTTGCAAACACTATGGAAGAGATCGCATATGCGGTAAAAGCGATTGGAGAGATCTTAAATGGAAATTAAACAGTTGAAATCCTTTATCGCTGTCGTTGATTACGGCAACTTTACGAAGGCTGCAGAAAAGACCTATACGTCGCAGCCCACCATCAGCACCCATATCAAAGCGCTGGAAGAGGAGCTGGGCGTCAGCCTGATCTCCCGCGATACCAAGAATATCGAGGTGACCCGAAAGGGAAAGGAGCTTTACGATTGCGCCCTCAACATTCTGGAGCTGGAGGGCCGTCTGATCCGCCGATGGAACGACGAGAACAATAAGATCATCCATCTGGGCGTCTCCACCATTCCCTCCACCTATATTCTGCCCGAGATCTTAAAGGGCTACAGCAAGCTGTATCCGGATGTGCATTTTGTCATTTCTCAGGGCGACAGCAGCACCGTTGCGGAGGGTCTGGAAAGCCGTATTTACGATCTTGGACTACTGGGAATGGACTGCAACGGAGATAAATTAAAATGCGATCCCTTCTATGCCGATGAAATGGTTCTCATCACCCCCGTTACCCCGGAGTTTCAGCTTTTGCAGCGTCAGGAAAACCCCTACAGCGAGCTGTTCAAATATCCGGTCATCTTCCGTGAGCAGGGCAGCGGCAGCCAGAAGAGTGCCGAAGCGGTCGTCAATGCCCTCGGTCTGGACATTCGCGAACTGAATATCACCGCCCGCATCAACGACCAGGAGACGATCAAGAATCTGGTCGAGGCAGGTCTGGGCATTTCCATCGTATCTCGTCTTGCGGTGGCAGAGCGCATCGCTGACGGTAAGCTGCTTGCCTTTGAGCTGCCAAAAGAAAGCGCATCCCGGCTGTTTTATATCGCTGTCAACAAGGCTTCGGTAAAGAGCGAGGTCGTAAAGAGTCTTATGAAATACATCAAGAAGACCTATTACCACCCGGTATAGAGGCCTGAAAAGCGTTTTTGCAATAAAAGACCGTTGGGAGCCCTTGTTCCCAACGGTCTTTTGTTTTCTTTTGCTTCTTTGGCAGGGCCTTGCGGCATTGGAGGCCGGAGCCTATTTCATGGTGATCAGCTCGTATTCTCTGGTGCCCATGCCCAGCTTTTCGCCGTGCTCCAAAGCTGCCACACCCTTTGTGCCGGGGTGGTTCATGACGAACAGGTCGTGCGGTCCTTCGGCGCAGAGCTGGCAGTTCTCTTCGGTGTAGACCATGCTTCCGGGCATCAGGGGCTGCTGGTTGCAGGCGTCAAAGCAGGCCTGATCCAAAGCGACAGGGTCGAAGGAGGCGAACATGCCCACATCGGGAATGATGGGAATATCGTTGCTGCCTTCGCAGTCGCAGTTGGGCGATACATCGACCACCAGGCTGACATGGAAATTGGGTCTTCCGTTGAGAATGGCCCAGCTGTATTCGGCGATCTTGTAGTTGAGCACATCCTTCGCCTGATTCCACTTGGTGTTGATGGCATCCTTGGGGCAGACGGCCATGCAGCGGCCGCAGCCGACGCAGGTGCTCTCGTTGATGACGGCCTTTCCGTTTTCGACGCGGATCCCTTCGTGGGCGCAGTTGCGCACGCACATGCCGCAGCCGATGCAGCGGTCGGTGAAGACCATGGGAGTTCCGGCATTGTGCATCTCCAGCTTGCCTCTTCTGGAGCCGCCGCCCATGCCGATGTTCTTCAATGCGCCGCCGAAGCCTGCGCTGACATGGCCCTTAAAGTGGGTGAGGGAGATGACGATATCGGCATCCATCAGGGCGCTGCCGATCTTGGCTTCCTGCACATATTCGCCGTTTTCCACGGGAACCAGCCGTTCCTCGGTGCCCTTCAGACCGTCGGCGATGATGCACTGCACGCCGGTGGTGAGGGGATTGTAGCCGTTCAGCTGTGCTGCCTCCAGATGATCGAGGGCATTCTTTCTTCCGCCAACATACAGGGTATTGCAATCGGTGAGGAAGGGCTTTCCGCCCTTTTCCTTGATCAGATCGCAGAGAACCTTCGCATACTGGGGGCGAAGATAGGCCATATTGCCCGGTTCTCCGAAATGGATCTTGATGGCAACGAATTTATCTTTAAAATCGATGTTCTCGATGCCGGCCTTTTTTACAAGACGCTCCAGCTTGCGGGGAAGGCTTTCGCCGTGGCCGCACTTAAAATCGGTAAAATATACCTTTGCTTTTTCCATGGTTGTCCTCCTGAAATTATGGTGTGAATACGAAAGCAGGTGTGGAATATCTCCTGCAGGCGTATCCGATAACAGTGTATCATGACTGCAATACCTTGTAAATAAAAGGGCGGCTGCCCTCCGGTCACAAAAATATAAGTTCCATCAGAAAATCACAAATCTGTCATTGCAAAAAGCGTTCCTATAGATTAGAATACATGAGGACCCGGCGGGCAGAATCCATTTTCTGCAAAAGAAGTAGCCCGGGAACGGATCTGCAAGATCCGAAAGAGCCTTTTCACCGCAGCCGCTTTGCGGCCTGCGATTCCCAAATAATTTTAACAGAAAGAATCAAATGAACATCGCATTTTTCTTACATCCCAAAGGCACCGTTGATTATCTGTACGACGACATCACCGTTCGGCAGGCCATCGAAAAGCTTCGTGTCAACGGCTATACCGCCATTCCGGTGATCAGCCGCGACGGTGTCTATGTCACCACCATCGCTCACGGTGATCTGCTCTGGTATCTGTGGAATTCCGCCGAGAACACAGAAGACCGTTCCATCCGGATCCGCGAGCTGGAAAAGACCCCCATCATGAGCATCGTGCGCAAAGACAAGAACCCTCCCTGCTTTATCACCGATAAGCCCGAAGATCTGGTCTTTCGGGCCATGGAGCAGAACTTTATTCCTGTTGTAGACGACACCAAATGCTTTATCGGCATCGTTACCAGAAGAGATATCCTCAAATATCTGGCGACCTCCACCGATAAAAACTTCTGATTTGCTTTTCGTTAAGACCCCGTTGGTTCAAAACGGGGTCTTTTGATGAAAACGCTTCCGTATGGTATAATAAAGATCTTGAAAGGGGACGAACCATATGAAAAAACAAAATGCAAAAAAAACGGCAGCGCTGCTGCTCTGCCTTCTGACCGTTTTGCTGGCGACCTGCTCTGCCTTTGCCGATCCCGGCATCATGCTGATCGGCGACGATATTCTGAGCACAAAGCCGGTGGAATATACCACGGTGATCCGGATGCAGATCGGAGAGCCTGTCATGACGGTCAACGGCGAACCTGTCGCTATCGATGAAGAGGGCACCACGCCCATGATCATCAACGAACGCACCATGCTTCCTGTCAGAGCGGTGATCGAGGCCCTGGGCGGCACCATCGACTGGGACGGAGAGCTTCGCCAGGTGCGGATGTTCTGCCGAAATACCTATGTGGTCATGACCATCGGCGACACCAAGGCAGAGGTCTTCTATCAGGGCGATAATTATGCCCAGCTCAACGAGCTGCTGATCATGGATACGGCTCCCGTCATCCGAAACAACCGCACCCTGCTGCCCATTCGCGCTCTCGCAGAGACGCTGGGCGCCGATGTGGAATGGGAAGCGGAAACCAAGACCGTGACGCTGAACTTTCCCGAGGTGAAAGAAAAATAACGAAAGGTCGGATGCCTCCTGACGGTCTGCGAAACGGGTCATGGAAAGCCGCTTCAAAAAGACAACCGACACGAAAAAGACCGAAAGCCAAGGCTTTCGGTCTTTTTTATTCGGTCTTGTATGATGCGGGGAAGACAGAAGGTCTGCGGCCTTTAAGCCTTGATCTTCATGGCTCTCATGGAGTTTAAGATGGCCAGCATGCAGACGCCCACATCGGCGAAGATGGCAAGCCACATATTGGAGAAGCCGACGGTGGTGAGCAGCAATACGCCGATCTTTACCCCAAGGCTGAAGACGATATCCTGGTAGACGATCTTCATGGTCTTCTGGGAGATCTTTACCGCCAGCGCGATATCGGAGGGCCTGTCGTTCATCAGCACGATGTCGGCCGCTTCGACCGCAGCAGCAGAGCCCATGGCGCCCATGGCGATGCCAAGATCCGAGCCGGCCAGCACCGGCGCATCGTTGATGCCGTCTCCTGCGAAGGCCGTTTTTCTGCCTTCTCTATTGTTTTTCTTTAATTCTTTTACGATGGAAAGCTTATCCTGCGGCATCAGCTGGGAATGGCACTGATCGATGCCCAGCTTTGCGGCAAGA
Source organism: Bacillota bacterium (assembly GCA_021443825.1). GTDB lineage: Bacteria > Bacillota > Clostridia > Peptostreptococcales > Anaerovoracaceae > RGIG2707. The sequence continues at coordinate 564 of JABUTE010000179.1, read as the reverse complement.
CTCTCGGCGATCTCTTTTCTGTCGCCGGTGAGCATGACGATGTTCTTTACGCCCATGCGCTTCAGGCTTTGGATGGCGTCGGCGGCATCGTCCTTTACCTGGTCGGAGATCAGCAGGCTTCCCAGGAACCGGCCGTCAGCCGCGACATAGACGGCCGTGCCCGGCTCGCTGACGGCAGGGCAGTCGATGCCAAGCTCCTGCATCATGGCCAGATTGCCGGCGGCGACCTTTTTTTCTGCAACGGTGGCAGTAACGCCGCGTCCTGCGATCTCCTTCGCATCGGTGACCAGCTGCTTATCGGGCTTTTGCCCCAGGGCTTCGGTCAGAGAGCGGGAGATGGGATGGTCGCTGTAGCTTTCGGCAAGGGCCGCTGTCTGCAGCAGCTGCTGCGAAGAAATGCCTTCGGCAGGATAGATGCCGGTGACCTTGAACACGCCCTTCGTCAGGGTGCCGGTCTTATCGAAGACCATGGTATCCAGCTTGCTCAGGGCTTCCAGATAGTTGCTCCCCTTGATCAGGATGCCTTTGGAGGAGGCACAGCCGATGCCTGCGAAAAAGCCCAGG
>JABUTE010000170.1 GCA_021443825.1 Bacillota bacterium | reverse complement strand
GTTTTAGCGGGATTTGCAGACTTTTGACCATCTAACGACTTCATTGTCGGGAACAGCAGAACGTCGCGGATGCTCTGGTTGTTGGTGAGCAGCATCACGAGACGGTCGATACCGATGCCCAGACCGCCTGTGGGAGGCATGCCGTATTCGATGGCATTGACGAAATCGTAGTCGACCTGGCACTTGGCGTCAGGCTCCAGCGCCTTGCGCTCGGCGACCTGGCGCTCAAACCGCGCCTTCTGGTCGATCGGATCATTGAGCTCGGAAAAGGCATTGCCGAATTCCATGCAATTGATAAAGAATTCGAAGCGCTCGGTAAACTCCGGATCGGAGGGCTTTCTCTTGGCAAGAGGCGAAATATCGACGGGATAATCGTAGATGAAGGTGGGCTGCACCAGCTTGTCTTCGACGAAGGCATCGAAGAACTCGGCCAGAATGTTGCCCTTGGTCTTGATCTCGGGCAGCTCGACCTTGTTGGCCTTAGCAGCCTCGATGGCGTCTTCATCGCTCTTCCAGTCGTCGTAATTTACGCCGGAGTACTTCAGAACGGCTTCCTTCATGGTCATCTTGGTCCAGTTGTTAAAGTCGATGGTCTTGTCGCCCCAGGGAATGACCCGGCTGCCGCAGACGTTGTCGACCAGATAGTTGAACAGACCCTCGACCAGATCCATCATGCCCTGAAAATCCGTATAGGCCTGATAGAGCTCGATGGAGGTGAATTCAGGGTTGTGTCTGGGGTCCATACCCTCGTTGCGGAAGATACGGCCGATCTCGTAGACCCGGTCGATGCCGCCGACGATCAGACGCTTCAGATACAGCTCAGTCTCGATGCGCAGCACCATATCCATATCGAGGGTGTTGTGATGGGTGTTGAAGGGTCTTGCGGAGGCGCCGATCTCAAAGGGAGTCAGGATGGGGGTCTCGACCTCCAGATAGCCTCTTTCGTTGAGGAAGGTGCGCACACCGTTCATGATCTGCGCCCTCTTGATAAAGGTATCCTTTACCTCCGGGTTGACGATCAGATCCACATAGCGCTGGCGATAGCGCATTTCGGTATCGGTCAGGCCGTGAAACTTTTCGGGCAGGGGATGCAGGCTCTTGGAGAGCAGCTGCAGCTTTTCTGCGCGTACGGAGAGCTCGCCGGTCCTGGTCTTGAAGACCTGTCCGGTAACGCCGATGATATCGCCGATGTCCAGCTTTTTAAAGGCTGCATAGGACTCCTCGCCCAGGTCGTCTCTCTTTACATAGAGCTGAATATCGCCCTTGTCGTCGCGAAGGTTTGCAAAGCTTGCTTTGCCCATGACGCGCTTGCTCATCAGACGTCCGGCAACGCTGACCTGTCTGCCTGCTTCCTGCTCGTTTTCCAGATGAGCGAATTCCTTCTTCAGATCGGCGGAAAACGCATCCTGATCGAACTTGGTGATCACGTAGGGATTGCGGCCCTCTGCCTGCAGGTTCTGCAGCTTTTCCTTGCGGATCAGGAACTGCTCGCTTTCGCTGATCTGCGGCGCCTGATTGTTCTTAACTTCTGCCATAATATCTTCTCTTTAAAATTGTACGTGTGAAATAACGGTCGTTTACTGGATCTTCAGCACCTTGTAGCTGGCGATCCCCATGGGAAGCTCGACTTCAACGGTGTCGCCGATCTTCTTGCCGATGAGCACGCTGCCCAGAGGAGATGCGTTGGAGATCTTGTCGTTGAGGGGGTCTGCATCGGTGATGCCGACGATGGTGTAGGTGAAGATATCCTTCGTTGCCAGATCTTCAATGGTAACGGTGTTGCCCAGGTTGATGTTTTCGGTATCGCCGGTCTCGACGACCTTGGCGTTGCGGATCTGGTATTCCAGCTTGGTGATGTATTCTTCTACCTCGACCTGCAGATCCTTTGCGGCATCGTATTCTGCGTTTTCGGAAAGGTCACCGAAGGATCTTGCTTCCTTCAGCTTTTCTGCGACCTCTTTGCGCCGTTCGGTGATCTGATATTCGTATTCCTTTACCAGATTGTCATAGCCTTCTTTTGTAAGTAAAATCTCTTCGTTCATGGTAAGCTCTCCTTTATTGCTGACGATCGAATTCCTTTAACGCTTCCAGAAACTGCTCTGCAGTCTCTGCTGTATTTAAACGGGCCCGGATCTCCGCTGCCCCTTTATAACCTTTTGTATAAAAACTGCTGTGCTGGCGCATCTGCCGAAGACCGGTATATTCTCCCTTAGCCTCGATCATCAGCTCCAGATGCAGAAGGATGGCCTCGACCACCTGCTTTGCATCGGGTCTTGAAGGCATCGGAAGCCCCTTCAGCAGAGCATCTGCCTGCTCGAAGATCCATGGGTTGCCCCTGGCGCCGCGGGCGATCATGACTGCGTCGCAGCCGGTCTCATCCAGCATGCGCACCGCATCCTCTGCGCTGAACACATCGCCGCTGCCGATAACGGGAACCGACACGGCCTGCTTTACGGCTTTGATGCTGCTCCAGTCGGCCCGGCCCGAATAGTATTCTTCGCGGGTGCGTCCGTGCACCGCGATGGCGGCAGCGCCGTTATCCTCCAAAAGCCTTGCAAAATCGGGGGCGCTCATATCCTCATGGGCGGTCTGGGCCGAAAAGCCCTTGCGGATCTTTACGGTCACCGGCCGGTCCGAAGCAAGAACGGCCGCCCGCACGCAGGCTGCGGCCTGTGCAGGAGAACGCATCAATGCGCTGCCCTCTCCGTTTTTTACCACCTTTGGCACAGGGCAGCCCATGTTGATATCGAAGAACGCCGCCGGGCTGTCTTTGAGATGGTTTACAGCAAAGGTAAACATCTCAGGCTCGCTCCCGAACAGCTGCAGCGCCACCGGCCCCTCCCGGCCGTCGATCCGCACCAGCTCTTCGCCGCCGGGACTTTTGTAATACAGGCCCTTGGCGCTGATCATCTCGGAATAGGTCAAGGGGCATTGGTGCAGCTGGCAGATGTAGCGATAGACACTGTCGCTGAAGCCTGCCATGGGGGCAAGGTAAAAGGGCGAAGCAAGCGATGCCAGAAAGGGCTTCAAGCTGTCTGCCATAATATCTATTCTTCTCCAGCGTTGCCTCGTGCTGTTTTCGAGGTCTTGTTCTTTTCGTAAATCAGGCTCAGCCCGTTAAGGGTAAGCATCTTATCGATCTCGTCGATACAGTCGATCTCCGATGCGATCAGCGTGGCCAGGCCACCCGTTGCGATGACCCTGACGGGCTCGTCGCTGCCGGTGATGGCGCGGATCTCTTCTTTCATCCGTTTAACGATGTATTCTACCATTCCCATGCTGCCGTAAACAACACCGGACTGGATGCCCTCGATGGTATTTCTGCAGATCACCTGACCGGGTGCCTGAAGATCGACCTTAGGCAGCTTGGCCGTCTTTTCGAACAGGGCGTTGGAAGAGATCTTGATGCCGGGCACGATGGTGCCGCCCAGAAACTCGCCGCAGGCGCTGACAGCATCGACGGTGGTCGCCGTGCCGAAGTCGATGACGATGGTGGCGCATCTGTGCTTTTCATAGGCCGCCACCGAGTTGACGATGCGGTCGCTGCCCAGCGCCTTGGGATTATCGTATTTTACGATGAGGCCCGTTTTGATGCCTGCGGCAACGACGATGGCCTTTACCCCGAAATACTTGGAGGCCATGTGCTGCATGGTATAGGTCAGAGACGGCACGACGGTGGAGATGATAATGTCTTCGACGCTTTCCATCTTCAGCTTCTCGAACTCGAACAGCTGCTTTAAGGTCATGCCGTATTCATCGGCACTTCTGTCTTTGTTGGTCTCCATTCTCCAGTTGGTGACCAGCTCTTTATTGCGGAACACCCCGATGACGATATTGGTATTTCCGATATCGAAGGCGAGCAGCAGGTCCTTTTTCATATGGAGCGGACCTCCTTATCGATCCGGCGGATCGCCAGGGCAATGGTAAGACCAAGCACCACCGAGCTGTCGGAGATATCCACATTCAGCTCTTCGCGGATGTGCTTTAACCGGTACTGGACCGTATTGGCATGAATGTTCATCAGCTTTGCCGTCTCGACGATAGAGCAGCCTGCGTCCAGCACGAAGGTCTCAAGGGTATCCATCAGCTGGGTCGACTTCAGCCCTTCGGAATCGCTGAGGGGCTTGAGCAGCTGCTGATAGCTGTTCTTCAAAACGCCGCCGTTGAGGCAGATATTGGTGCAGTTGGAGGCGATGGCCATCTCGTACTTTGAGAACGACTTCTTTGCGGTGAAGATCTGGGGAACGATATGCTCGGTCTCGTTGATCATCCGAAAGCCGTTGCAAAGACCGTCGATGGAATTGATGCCCAGATAATTGAAGGCCAGGGCCAGACCGGACTCCTTCAGCTTCGCCATAAAATCAGCCCAGATCTCGGGCGAAACGCAGGTGTTTCTGCCTGCGCGCAGGATCACGCCGGTAACGCAGTTGTTGTCAGACTGCAGCAGACACGTGATATGGCAGCGATGCTCGAACTCCAGGATCAGACGGTGGCAGACCTCTTTATCAGCGCCCTTGAGCATAAAGACACCGTAGAACTCGTCTTCCTTCATCGCCAGCTCGTCCAGCAGAATGGCTGCCAGACTGCGGTTTCCTCTGCGAAGAGCGCCGATGAATTCGGATACTACATCACGCTCGGGCACATAGTTCCACATGCCCATGGCCAGCTCGATGATCTCGGACAGCTTGCACAGATCGTCTTCTGAGAAATTGCCGTTGTTGTCGACCAGCAGCATGGTGTATTTCTTGCCGCCCAGCATCATGGTGCGCCAGAAGGTAACGAACTGCTCGTAGCCCTCGATGACGCTCTTGGTGTTGTCTTTGATATTCTGCTCGATCCGGGCCAAAAGGACCTCTTCCGCAGAGCTGTCGTAGCGGGTCTCGATCGAGAGGACTCGGTTGAATTGCTCGGAAAAGACGATCACCTGAAAATCGTTGTTGACCGCTGCTTCCCGAAGGGCAGTCTGAAAGCCGGGATACCGCTCAAAATTGAGCAGATGAAAGATAGTATTGCTGATCAGACTGTTGGAAAAGCTGTTGGAACCTTGTTCTGCCATAGTACGTTCTCGCTCTCTTTAAAAATAACAATTGCTTTATACGCCGTAAAACCTGCCGTGGTGCCGGCAGGCTGAAATACGGTATTATTCGTTTTCTTCGTCGGAAGGCCCGCCCTCTTCGCTGCCGGAAGACGCGCCTTCTTCCTTTTCGTTCAGGTAGGTGCGAAGATCCTTTACATGAGGCTTGCCGTTTTCATCGAACACGGCGACACGCTTGCCCTCGCCGGCGGAGCGGGCCAGCTGCTCGTTCCTGTTCTTGCGCTCTTCTTCCTGCCGCTTTGCTCGCTCTTCGGCTTCGCGTTTTTCCTTTTCGGAGCGGAGCAGTCCGGCAGCTTCGCTTTCTTCCTTCAGCTGGGCAGCGGTCTTGGTTCCGCTGTAGATGGCTTCGAATTCGTCTTCGCCCAGGGTCTCCAGCTCAAGCAGGGCATTGGCAACGGCGTCCAGCTGCGCTCTGTGGTCGGTGAGCAGCTTTTCAGCAGCGGCGTAGGCCCTGTCGAGAATGGCTCTGACCTCTTCGTCGATCCTGGCGGCCAGCGCTTCGGAGTAATTCTGCTTGGAGGTGAAGTCTCTTCCAAGGAAGACCTCGTCGTTGGAGCTGTAGTTGATGGCACCGATCTTTTCGCTCATGCCGTACTTGGCGACCATATCGTGGGCGATCTGGGTGGCCCGCTCCAGGTCGTTGGAGGCACCGGTGGAGATATCGCCCAGCACCAGGGCTTCTGCGATCCGTCCGCCCAGCAGCTCCTGCAGCTCTTCTTCCATCTCGCTCTTGGTGGTGTAGTACTTATCTTCGGTGGGAAGGCTCAGGGTGAAGCCGCCGGCTCTGCCTCTGGGCAGAATGGTGATCTGATGCACAGGATCGCGGCCGGGGATCGACCGGGTAACGACGGCATGGCCTGCTTCGTGGTAGGCGGTAAGCTTTCGTTCCTTTTCGCTGATGACCCGGCTGGTCTTCTTGGGGCCGGCAATGACGCGGGTAACGGCCTCCTCAAGATCATCCATATGGATGAGGGTGCCGTTGCGTCTTGCGGTGAGCAGTGCCGCCTCGTTCATCATGTTTTCGATATCGGCGGGAGTAAAGCCCGGGGTCATCTTGGCCAGCGTCTGGATGCTGACGTTCTCGTCCATAGGCTTATTTTTGGTATAGATCTTGAAGATCTCTTCTCTGCCCTTCACGTCGGGAGTGCCGATGGTGATCTCGCGGTCGAAGCGGCCCGGTCTTAAAATGGCAGGGTCGAGCACGTCGGGCCGGTTGGTGGCAGCCAGAATGATGATGCCCTCGTTGCCCGAGAAGCCGTCCATCTCGACCAACAGCTGGTTCAGGGTCTGCTCACGTTCATCGTTTCCGCCGCCGATACCGGCACCTCTTCTGCGGCCTACGGCATCGATCTCATCGATGAAGACCAGGCAGGGCGCGTTTCTCTTTGCCGTATCGAACAGGTCTCTGACGCGGGAAGCACCCACGCCGACGAACATCTCGACGAAGTCGGAACCGCTGATAGAGAAGAAGGGAACATCGGCTTCGCCTGCGACCGCCTTGGATACGTAGGTCTTACCGGTGCCCGGAGGGCCTACCAGCAGAATGCCCTTGGGGATCCTTGCGCCCAGCTCCGTATACTTTCTGGGATTCTTGAGAAAATCGACGACCTCTTCCAGCTCGGCTTTTTCTTCGTCCATGCCGGCAACATCCTTGAAGGTGATCTTCTTATCGTCTCCGCGGAACATCTTGGCGCGGCTCTTACCGAAATTCATGGCGTTTTTGCCGTCTCCGCCGCCGGTCATGCGGGCGAACAGGAAGACCATAAAGCCCATGAGCACCAGGGTGGGCAGAAAGCTGAGGATGGTCGGCCAGATGGAATGCTTGCTCTGCACCACAAGGATGCCCTCTGCCAGCTGGGGAACGATATACTGCTCGCTGATGATGGCCATATCGTAAGAGGTAGGCGCCTCGGCGATGATCACGTTTCCGTCCTTCAGCTTTGCGGTATAGGAAAGAGACTCGGCCGAAACGGTCAGCTCTTCCACATTCTTTGCTTCCAGATTGGTGATCAGCTGGGAAAGATCCACCTTGGAGGTGGTTGTCTCGGGAGCTGGAGCCGTCAGACCGGAGCTGTTATAGGCAGCGACAACGGCGACGACCAGAGCGATGATCAGAAGGTACAGAACCCATGTGCCGCGGGAACCCGGGCGTTTGTTCTTGTTGTTCAATTACAGAAATCCTCCGTGTTATATATGATTAATTGTTCGCAGAAATATGTTTTTGTTGCAGTAAAACATATTATCATAGCGTGTATTTCATTTCAAGCAATAGTGAAATTTTCGTGTGATTATCGACGCAGATCAGCTGGCTCATATCGTATCCCAGCACCCAAAGCACCTGATCTTCCTTGCAAAGCAGAGGGATCCTGTCGCGCTCCTCGCGGGGCACGCGGCGGTCGATCAGATAATCCTTCAATTTTTTGGAGCCGGTCATGCCCAAAGGAACGATCCGGTCGCCGGGCCTTCGAAAGCGCACCTGCAGGGTTCCGGGCAGCGCCGCCAGCTTTTCGCTGTCGACCAGCCTGGCGTCAGGGCCCAGGGTTCGAAAGGACGGAGCCTCGCCTGCGGCAAAGGGCGTCGCCGTCAGCTGCGGAAGAAGGGGCGTCTGCCGGTCCGCCGGCAAATGAGGTGCCTGCAGCTTTAACTGCCCGGCATAAAGCTCTGCTGTATAGCCGTCCGGAAGCTGCAGCTGCTTTCCTCCCGCGCCGCTTTCCAACATAACCTCGATGGCATTGCGGTGCACAAAGGAAAGCTCCTCCTGCAAGCCGAGGCAGCGGAAGCAGGTCGCGATCACCCGGCCCCTGATGGCAGGATGAAGCGCTGCCAGCTGCCTTGCGCAAAGAATAACAGTGCCTGCCCGGGCCCGGGCAGCTGCATCCGGACAGATAGCGCTCAGGGCATCCTCTGCCTGCTGCTGCAGATAGGCTTCATCGCAACGGGCACTGGCAGCAAGCCGGATCAGAGCCTCCTGCACCGATGGATTATAGTCCTTTTCCAGCAGGGGAAGCAGCTGCAGACGCAGCCGGTTTCTCGTATATGCGGGGCTGCTGTTGGTGGCATCGGTGCGGGGCGCAAGGCCCTTTCTTTGGCAGTATTCCTCGATCTCTTCTCTTGGAGTATCCAGCAGAGGGCGGATCACGCCGTCGCTTCGCCGGTATTCCATGGCGCCAAGGCCGTGGACGCCGGTGCCGCGCAAAAGCCGCAGCAAAACGGTCTCGGCCTGGTCGCTCCGATTGTGAGCAAGGGCGATCTTCGCTCCGTCTTCGGCCGCACTTCGCTTTAAAGCCTCGTAGCGCACCTGCCGCCCCATCTCTTCTTCGGAGCAGCCCTGCTGCCTTGCCAGGCTTCTCACATCGGCGCGAACCACCTCCAGAGGGATCTGCAGCTGTGCGCAGTGGGCGCGCACCCAGGCCTCGTCTTCATCGGCAGCCTCGCCCCGCAGCAGGTGGTTCACATGCAGCGCCCTGAGGGAAAGGTGCAGAGGGCCGGATAGCTCTCGCAAAATATGAAGAAGACAGAGAGAATCCGGCCCTCCGGAAAGGGCCAGCAGCACCGCATCACCGGGGCAGAGCAGCGCCTGCTCCTGTATGGTCTTTTTTACTCTGTCTTCTGCATTCATTTGTTATTTATTTTCGATACCGAAAAAGCGGCAGCCGTTGGCAAGGGTCGCTCTTGCGGCCTCTTCAAAGGATATACCCTTTATCTCTGCAATTTTTTGTACCGTATAGGCCACATATACAGATTTATTGGGCGTGCCGCGAAAGGGCACCGGCGTCAGATAAGGCGCATCGGTCTCGGCCGTAAGCCGGCTCAGCTCGGTTTCTGCCACCACCTGAACAGCCTTGCGGGCATTCTTATAGGTGACAGGTCCGCTGATGCTGATGTCGGCCCCCAGCTTCACATATTGGCGCGCCAGCTCGGCGCTGCCCGAAAAGCTGTGCAGTAGCACTCTTGCATCGGGGCTTCCGTCTTCGCGGGGCGGAAAGTCGTCATACCGCTTTTGGGAAAAAATGCCGCTTTCCTTTAAGATACGCATGGTATCATCGTCGGCATCGCGGCTGTGGATGCACACCGGCTTTTTCAGCAGGATGGCCAGCTCCAGCCCCTTGCGAAACCAGTATTGCTGGGCCTCTTTATCCGTATCCTCGTAGTGATAATCCAGTCCGATCTCGCCCATGGCCACCACCTTGGGCTGCTGAAGAAGCGCTCCGATGGCAGCCATGTCGTCTTCGGTAACGCCGGTGGTATTCCCCGGCCAGAAGCCGGCCGTGGCATAGACGAAATCGTATTTCTGCGCATTGGCAGCCGTCAGGCGGGAATCGTTCAGATCGGTGCCGATATCGACCACATATTTGACCTGTGAGGCCTGCAGCTCCTGCAAAAATGCCTCGTCGATGGGATACATATCGTTGCTCAGGTGGCAATGGGTATCAAATAAGAGCTTTTCCATGGAGTCTTTGTGCCCTTAACCGACGACGGTGCCGGGCTTGCAGTCGGCCGAGGCAAAGGTATGCTTGCCGTCGGCGCCGCAGCCGAACAGGATCATGCCGTTTGACTCCAGGCCTCTCAGCTTTCTGGGAGCCAGGTTCATCACCGCGATGACCTTCTGGCCGACGCAGTCTTCGGGCTTGTAGCTGGCGGCAACACCGCTGATGATCTGGCGCGTCTCGCATCCGAAGTCCACCTGAAATACCAGCAGCTTATCGGCCTTAGGATGCTTTTCGGCAGCGGTGATCACGCCGGTACGCAGATCCAGCTTTTCGAAATCGCTGAACTCGATGGTCTCTTTGTAGGGTTCATAAGCTTCTTCTTCGGCGGGAGCCTGCTCAGCGCCGCCTGCTTCCTGTGCAGCCTTCATATTGGCTTCCTTGATGGCTTCCAGTGCCTCGATCTCAGCCTTTACATCCAGTCTGGGGAAGAGCAGACCGGTCTTTTCCACCTTCTGGCCGCCCAGCATGTCGAATACTGCGGTATCCTCCCAGCAGGGATCACCGGTGGGAAGACCCAGCTGGGTGCGCATGGCGTCGGAGGTGACGTGCATAAAGGGATAGATCAGAATGGAAACGACGCGCAGCGCCTCTGCCAGGTTGTGCATCACGGTATCAAGACGCTGCTTGCAGCTTTCGTCCTTTGCCAGCACCCAGGGCGTGGTCTCGTCGATGTATTTGTTGCTTCTTCTTACGATGTTCCAGATCTCATCCAGCGCCAGGTGGAACTCGAAGCGATCCATCTTTTCGGCGACCTTATCTCTGCAGCTGACGGTCAGAGCCTTCAGCTCGGCATCGGGGCCTTCTTCCTTTCCGGCTCCGGGAATGATGCCGCCGCAATACTTGTCGATCATGGTGACCGTTCTGGAGACCAGGTTGCCCAGGTCGTTGGCCAGGTCGTAGTTGATCCGGTTGATCAGGGCCTCGTTGGTGAAGTTGCCGTCCTGTCCGAAGGTATATTCCCGCAGGATGAAGTACTTCAGGGCATCGACGCCGTAGCGCTCGATGAGCAGCACCGGGTCGACCACATTGCCCTTGGATTTGGACATCTTGTCGCCGTCGAACATGAGCCAGCCGTGGCCCAGCACGTGCTTGGGAACGGGAATATCAAGGCTCATCAGCATGGCAGGCCAGATGAGAGAATGAAAGCGCACGATCTCTTTTCCGACCAGATGGTAATCGCAAGGCCAGTACTTTTCGAACTTTTCGGCGCCGGTGCCGTCCACATCGGGGTATCCCAGAGCCGTGATATAGTTGCTCAAAGCATCCAGCCATACGTAGATGACATGCTTGGGATCGATGGGCACCTGAACGCCCCAGTCGAAGCTGGTTCTGGAGATGCAAAGATCCTGCAGGCCCTGATCGATAAAGGAGAGCATTTCGTTGACTCTGCTCTGAGGACGCAAAAAGTCGGTGGTGGTGAGCATTTCCTTCAGCTTATCGGAATAGTTGGAAAGCTTGAAGAAATAAGCTTCTTCCTTGGCCTTTTCGACGGGACGGCCGCAGTCGGGGCACTTGCCGTCGACCAGCTGGCTTTCGGTCCAGAAGGACTCGCACTGCTTGCAGTACATGCCTTCGTACTCGGATTTATAGATATCGCCCTTGTTGTACATCTTCAGGAAGATCTCCTGAACACGCTTTTCGTGTCTGGGCTGGGTGGTGCGGATAAAGTCATCGTAAGAGATCTCCATGGTATCCCACAGCTTGACGATGCCGCTTACGATATTATCTACATATTCCTGGGGAGTGACGCCCTTGGCTGCCGCCTTATCCTGGATCTTCTGGCCGTGCTCGTCTGTTCCGGTCAGGAACATGACATCGTAGCCCTGCAGCCGCTTGAACCTGGCCATGGCATCTGCCAGCACGGTGGTGTAGGTGTGGCCGATGTGCAGCTTATCGCTGGGATAATAGATCGGGGTGGTGATGTAGAAGGTTTTCTTATCTGTCATTTTTATCTCCTTTCGCCCGCCCGAATGAGGGCGGATCAAACAGTTACCTTATTGATTCTTTTCCGCTGCGGGGATCTGCACGGCGATCACTGCAGCAAACAGGATGATGCAGCCTGCCAGCTCACGGGCGCTGAGGGCCTCATGCAAAAGCAGCCAGCCGAAGAGCACCGAGAACACCGATTCCAGGCACATGATGAGAGAAGCCTGGGTGGGCGGGGCATATTTCTGCCCGATGATCTGAAAGGTGTAGCCCATGCCGCCGGACAGCACGCCGCAATAGGCGATGCCCGCCAGGGCGGGACGGATCTGCTCCCATGCGGGATGCTCCAAAACCACCGCGATCACCGTCAGCACGGCAGCCGCCACGACGAACTGCAGAAAGCTGACGCGGATCACGTCGGCCTTATTGGCGTAAAAGTCGCAGGTCAGGATATACAGGGCAAAGGCCGCGGCGCAGAACAGCAGATAAAGATCTGCCTTCGCCAGGGCAAAGGACCCGTTGATGCACAGCAGATACAGGCCGAAGGTTCCGGCAAGCACGGCGCCGATCTCGACAGCCGTCGGCTTTTTGCGAAAGATCAGAAAGCCGAACACGGGAACCAGCAGCACATACATGGCGGTAATGAAGCCGGCTTTTCCGGCGGCGGTATCGACCAGACCGATCTGCTGCGAGGTGTTGCCCAGAATGACCCCAAGGCCGCAGAGCACGCCGCCGGTCAGGGTATTCTTTTTATAGGCATGAAAGGCACTCTTTTCCATGGTGCGGGAAGCCAGCGTGCCGTTCTTTTCTGCCAGCCGGTCGGTGACCATCACCGTAGGAAGCAGCACCAGCGCCGACAGGATCATGCGCCCTGCCGTAAAGGTAAAGGGGCCGATATGCTCCATGCCGGTGCGCTGAAAAACAAAGGCTAGCCCCCAGATGATCGCTGTAACAAAGAGCAGCGCGCTGCCAAACAGCCGTTTATTCGCCATAAGCTATCGTTTCCCTTCTTTGATCAAGTGCGAATACTCTATTATACACCGTTTTTTATGCCATTCCCAGCATTACCAGAATTGCCTGATAAAGAATGGGAATAAACATGGCGGGAAGAAAATTGGCGACCTTGATCTTTGTCAGCCCCAGCATATTAAAGCTGAGAGCGATCAGTGAAAGAGATCCGATCTGGGTGCTCAGGGCGATGATCTCGTCGGTGAGAATACCGGAAATGATATTGGCACCCAGCACCATCAGGCCCTGATATACGAGAACGGCAAGGGCCGAAAAGGCGACCCCGATGCCGGCGCCCATGGAAAAGCCGATGGCCGAGATGCCGTCGATGAGGCCCTTGGTCAGATAGATGCTGTGCTGATTCTGAAGACCGGCCTCCATGGCGCCCATGATGCTCATAGAGCCGATGCAAAACAGCAGGGATGCCTGAATGAAGCCCTCGGCGAATTTGCTGTCGCTGCTTTTGGAAAACCTGCTCTGCAGAAAATTGCCCAGCCTGGTGAACTTGTCGTCCAGATCGACGATCTCGCCGAAGGCGATGCCGATCACCAGCGAGAGCAGGGTAAAGATCGGCTGGTTCAGGGCGATGGCGCCGGAGATGCCCAGCACCATGACGAAAAAGCCGAAGGCCTGAAAGACTCTGTCTCCGATCTTTTTGAGTATATCCATCTTGAAGAGACATCCGACGGCAGTTCCTGCGATGACCATGGCCGCATTGGCGACGGTTCCTGTAAATATTCCGAACATGTTGAATCGACCTTTCTGAAATCGTATTTTAGAAGCTTTACAACGAATTATGTACCAGGATGAAAAAATGGTCAAGTTTTATCAAAAATTCATTTTATATGGGCTGTTTGATATTTTCAAAATCCGGGATTTGCGGTATCATTAATTGAATACGCGTATTTCTCTCAAAACAGAAAGGATGCCTTATGTTTTTTAATAATAATAAGAAAAAGGATCTTTCCGATCCCATTTACGTACAGCCTCAGGAGCTTCTGATCGAAGAACCGGATGAGCTTCTTCCGGAAGAAGCCGGATCTCGCCAGCCTGACGTTTTCACCCCCTGCGAGCAGACGGTGATCGGCAGGGGCCTGGTATTCCACGGCAACTTCAGCGGCGATGATCCCATCATCATCAACGGCCGCATCGAGGGCGACATCGATACCTCCTGCAAGCTGACCGTCTCCACCGGCGGCTCCTACCACGGAAACGCCAAGGTGGCCAATCTGGATACCGACGGCACCATCGAAGGCAATCTGGTCTGCGACAACTTTTCGCTGCTGGGCGAGAACTCGGTCATGAGCGGCTCGCTGGCGACGAAGTTCATGGAGACCCGCCAGGGCAGCACCTTCTCCGGAAATCTGAGCATGACCGGAACAACTGCCGAAAAGAAGCCTTCAGAAGAACCTGCCCCGCAGGCATTCGAACCGGATGCGCTGCTTGAAGCCGAAGAGGTCGATGAGGTCGAAGAAGACCGCTAGCCCGCCCCCATTCCTTACGAAAATGAAAGAACCTGCCCCCGTTGCGGAGGGCAGGTTTTTTATCGTTTATAGACGATGAAATATTGTAGTTACAGGAGCGCCAGCAGCTGATCCACCTGATCCTTCGTGGTCGCCCAGCTGGTGGCAAAGCGAACGGCGGTATGGGTCTCGTCGACCGGCTCCCATACGGAGAAGATCACATCCTTTTCCAGCTGATGCATTTTTTCGTTGTCTAAAATAACGAACTGCTGGTTGGTGGGAGAATCCAGCAGGAAGTCATAGCCCTTGGCGGCGATCTCCTTCTTCATGTATTCGGCCTGATCGATGGCGTTGGCGGCCAGCTTCATATACAGGCCGTCGGTGAACAGCTCGTCGAACTGGATGCCCAGCAGCCAGCCCTTGGCCAGCAGGGCCCCGTGCTGCTTTCTTCTGGTAAAGAAGCGTCTGGGGGTATTGTTTTTCGTAAAGACGATGGCCTCGCCGAAGAGAGAGCCGCACTTGGTTCCGCCGATATAGAAGGCATCGACCAGCTGATACAGATCGCGGACGGTCACATCGGTATGTCTGCTGGCAAGGCCGTAGCCTAAGCGGGCGCCGTCTACATACAGGGGCAGATGATATTCTCTGCAGACCTGCGACAGGGCGGTCAGCTCGTCTTTTGTATAAAGGGTTCCGTATTCGGTGGGATGAGAAATGTAGACCATACCCGGAAATACCTGGTGCTCGTAGGTTCCGTCGGCATAGAAGGTCTGCATCATCTTTTTCAGCTCACCGGCGCACATTTTGCCGTCGTGGGCAGGAAGGGTCATGACCTTATGGCCGGTGAATTCGATAGCGCCGGATTCGTGCACGTTTACATGACCGGCGGTGGTGGAAACGACGCCTTCGTAGGGCTGCAGCATGGCATCGATGACCAGCTGGTTTGCCTGGGTGCCGCCGGTGACGAACCAGACATCGGCATCGTCGCTTCCGACGAAGCTGCGGATCTTTGCGATGGCAGATGCGCTGACAGGGTCTTCGCCGTAGCCGACGAAGCACTGACTGTTGGTATTTTCAAGTCTTCTGAGGATCTCAGGGGCGCAGCCCTGCAGATAGTCGCACTGGAACTGAAGCATAATAGACCTCCAAGGTGATTCAGATACATCGCGGGAACGTGTTTCTCGCGGATGCGCAGATACGCTTTCATTGTAAAGCAAGCTCTTTGGAAAAGCAAATCTTTCCGTGGAAGAGCTGCGGGCTGAGGGCTGCGCGAACGCGGCTTTGCGCAGGCACCCGGGCTGGTCCGCTGATATTTGCGACTTTTATTCGGGCGCGGTACCCCGGCAGGTGTGGCTCCGAAAAGCCAAAAAGAGCCTTTTCTCCGCCA